>CABVDR010000002.1 GCA_902497145.1 uncultured Oscillospiraceae bacterium | reverse complement strand
CGCCGGCCTGTCACGCCGGAGGTCGAGGGTTCAAGTCCCTTCCGCGTCGCCATTTTTAAAGTTCCAGCCAGTGAGCTGTTTGAATAGCCCCCGGAAATATCCGGGACGCCTTGGAAATTCCAGGTTCGGCCTGTTCAAAATAGTTCCCACTTGGGAACAAATATGCTGCTATAGCTCAGTCGGTAGAGCGCATCCTTGGTAAGGATGAGGTCGGCAGTTCGAATCTGCCTAGCAGCTCCAAGCGAAACCCTAGAGCCACAACGGTTCTAGGGTTTTTCTTTTTGCCCGGGTGTTTTGCCTGGGTAGTAAAAACCGACACAAAAACCGACACAAGGCAGAAAAACCGGGCAGGATCATGCGTCCTGTCCGGTCTTTTCTTTTTCAGGCTGGGGAGTTTCCCCGGCTTTTTTTATTGCCTCCCGGAATATCTGGGCGGCCCGCTTGCGGCTTTCGGCGTCGGCGTGGGTGTACATTCTCAGGGTGACCGCCTTGTCACTGTGCCCCAGAGCCTCAGACACAGAGGCCACGTCGGCCCCGGCGGTGATTGCCACGCTGGCGAAGGTGTGCCGCAGCTTGTGGGGGTGGAGATCAGGGACACCGCATTTTGCTGATAGCTTTTTGAGGTAGCGGGTGGGGCTCTGGGGGTGCATGGGCTCCGCGCTGTTCTCTTGGGTAAAAACATATTCCCCCAGGCTTTGGGCCCTCAGAGCCTCCAGGAGCGCCGCCGTTTCCGGCCCTATGTCTACCTCCCGAACCTTGCCGGACTTTGGTGTGTCAAGGTACACGCCCCGGGCTGGGGTGTAGCAGAGATTCCGCCGGATCGTCACCACCTGGGACTCCAGGTCTATGTCCTCCCATTTCAGCCCGCAGCACTCCCCCCGGCGTACCCCGGTATCAATCAGCAGGTGGACCAGGGCCCGCCATTTCAGCGGCTCCGCCTCCAGGGCTGCCAGTACGGTCTGCAATTCCTCCACGGTGAGGGCCTGGGCCTCCGTCGCCCGGATTTCATCCTTGCGGGGGACCGGCCGGGCCACCTTGTCCATGGGATTGCGGGGGATCACGTCGGAGAGGTAGGCCATTTTGAACATGACATGAAGAACCGTATAACACTTGATTGCCGTAGAGTGGGCACGGCCCTTGGCCTGGATGTCCAGCAGCAGGGCGGACAGATCAGCCGGGGACACGTCCGGCAGCTTCTTTTCTCCGATGGCCGGATAGACCCAGGTATTCAAGGCGCTTTGGAAGCTGGCCCGGCTATTCTCCGACATGGTGACCGTCTTTGCAGGCATAAAGACCCGCTCCGCGTATTGCTTCACGGTCTGGATCAGCGCGGCGGCTGCGGCCTCCTGGGCGTCCCGCTCCTGGCGTTCCTTCCGGGAGATCACCTCCCCGGCCTTGCACCGGCGCTCAAACTCCGCCGCCTGCTTTGTCAATTCCCGGTCTATGGCTCTTTGGCTCCAGCCCTCTGGGGGATACCAGCGAGAATACAGGCGCGGCTGGGACCGGCCCCGGCGCACGGTGATTTCATAGTAGTCCCGCCCGGCCTTATTCGTTTTCTTTCGGATCGACGGCATCTTCACCCCTCCCGGCAAAGCCCCACAAGCTGGACGGAGAGGGGCTTTCTTTTTTCTGGTACTCAGGAAGGCGGGCCAGCTCCTCAACTCTCCGTGTGGCCTCCTCCTGGCCATCCTCGCTCATTGCATCAAAGGCGGCAAGGATACGATGAAGCCGCTTGCCTGTTTCACTCTGCTCCGTTGGCAGCGGACCGTCAAGGTGGTTCGCCTCCTTGCCCAGCAGTTCTTCTACTTTACGGCGCCGGTCAACCGTTGATGGCCGAGGCGGTGAATAGCTTTCCACTATGTTGTCTGGATCAAGTTCAGTTGGTTCTACGCCAAGAGCAGAGACAATTTTCTGAAATTCTGATGTAGTTGGTAAAATGAGGCCGCGCTCAATTCGCCTATACCTTTCTGGATCAATTCCTGTTAATTGGAGCATTCCTGTTTCCGCAATTTTTTTTCGGTGTCTTAGGCTCTGCAGGTTTTTTGAAAAAACCGCTGTATCTCCAACCAAGTAAGCCGCCGAAACATCAAAATAGTCTGCTATTTTCTGCAGTGTTTTCCCTCGTGGTGTGGTAGCCTGCGTTTTCCACATATAAACAGTTGATTTGTTTAGTTTCAAATCCTCCGCTACTTTGGCCGGCGAAACATCGTAAGCAACGCACAAGTGATAGAACTGGTCATAAAACACAAAAACACCTCACAAATTTTGTGTATTCATACAAAACATCAGAAAACTGAGCTTTCTGAGTTCAAAAAAACAGAATTCTGTGTTATAGTACAGATATCTGATACACACAGATTACCACAGTTACAAAGGAGGTGCAAGCGTTAAATGGATATTGATGTTGTTAAACTGTCTCTTTTAATGGCTTATTCTGGAATTGACACGGCAAAACAGCTAGCTGGATTGTCTGGCGTGTCAGAAAATACCATCTCCAGAATTAAAAATGGGGGGACGGCAAAAATTTCTACGGTTGTTCGACTGTCTGAGGCGTTGGGCTGTGACCCCAAAGAGCTGGTTAAAGGGGTGAGCGCATGAAAGAGGTGAGCCCACCTTTCCAGAGCGTTGCCCAGGCCTGCAAAACCACCGGGTTGAGCCAGTATTTCTTGCGGAAGGGTTGCCGGGATGGTTCTATCCCGCATGTGAAAAACGGCACCACATACATGATCAACGTGCCCGCGCTACTCCGTAAGCTGGGGGTGATTGAGGAATGAGCGACGCCCTGAGCCGCATTTTGTCCAGCGGTGTTTCCCTGGATGAAGTGCGGGGCTTCCTGGATCGCGGACTTTCGTTGGAGGATGTGGAGGCCGCGGTGGGCCGGATGCAGGCCCGAGGGGAGAAGATAGGGGGCGAGGAAGAGGAAAACGGGGAAGTTCGACCAGATGACTTTTCAGACGTGGGCAACATGGAGACGTTTTCCACGCTGAACGCCGGGCGGCTATTGTATACCGACTCCCGGGGGTGGCAGTGCTGGGACGAGCTGCGCTGGGTGGCTGATGACCACCAAGCTCATGAAAGGGCGGTGCTGTTCTCCCAGGCCATGCTGAACGACGCCAGAGAGCGTTATAGGACCGCACTACACGCCCAGGCAGAGGCAAAGGCCCAGGAGGACGGAGAAGCCTTGGAGCGGTTCACGGCAGCGGTCAAGACCGAAAAAGCATACCTTGACCACGCGAACCGAACCCGGGCAGAGCGAAGAATAAAGGCCATTCTGGAGCTGGCAAAACACCGATTTGCCATAGACCCGGCCCGACTGGACGCGAACCCGGCGGAGCTGAACACCCCCAAGGGGATCGTCAATCTGGTGACCGGGGAAGTTAGACCCTGTGACAGATCAGCGCTGTGCACGAAGGTGACGGCCTGCGCTCCGGGGTCTATGGGCATGAAAATGTGGATCGACTTCCTAAAGACCATCACCGAGGGGGACGGCCCCTTGATGGGCTTTCTCCAGCAGATGGCAGGTATGGCGCTGTTCGGGAAGGTGTACCATGAAGGAATTGTGCTGGCCTATGGCGGAGGAAGAAACGGCAAAAGCACACTTTTCAATGCTCTTGCCGCTGTCCTGGGAGATTATGCCGGAACCCTGGATATTTCCGTCCTGACCACCGACCGGCAGAACCGAGGCGCGGCCCTGGCCACCTTGCGCGGCAAGCGGCTGGTGGTAGCTGGTGAGCTGGAAGAAGGAAAGCGGCTGAGTGTTTCCACGCTGAAGCAGATCAGCAGCACGGACCCGTTGACAGTGGAGGAAAAATACCGGGCTCCTGAGACGGTGATACCATCCCACACACTGGTGCTATACACCAACCACCTGCCAAGGGTGGGCAGCACGGACGAAGGAACCTGGCGGCGCTTGACGGTGGCCCCCTTCAATGCCCGGATCACCGGCGGCACCCCGAACTATGCCGCCAAACTGGTGGACGAGGCAGGCCCGGCCATTCTGGCCTGGGCGCTGCAAGGTGCAATGCTTTTTGCACAGAATGGATACACCCTCCAGATTCCCGACATTGTGGCGGAGCTGACCGAAGAATACCGGGAGCGGGAGGACTGGCTATCCAATTTCCTGCAGGAGTGTTGCACCCTGGAGCCGGACGCAAGAGCGCCCGCCGGGGAACTGTACCAGATGTACAGGGAATGGGCGGAGAGCAGCGGCGACTATGTGCGGAGAAATACCGAATTTGTGGCCGCAATGGAGGGGAGAGGATACAGGAAGATAACCCCCAAAGGGAAAAAGTTTTGGCTGGGGATCAAGATCGACCGGGCGAAGAAATACGGGGTGTGTGCTGTATAGGGTTGCGGCTGGGTTGCGCAACTTTCCTATTGTTTAATCTATTTTGAAAAAAGCAAAGCATATAGAGAAATTTGTATTTCATACGCAACCCACGCAACCCAAAACTTGAAAGCCTTGGGGCGCAAGGGTTTTAAGACTTGGAGGCCGTAACCCAGCCGCAACCCGCTCCCCCCCCAAAAAAAACAAAGAAAGGAAAATGAGATTATGAATCAGAGAAAATTTCTTGACAGGATGGCGGACAGCCGGGGAATGTACATCCGCAAGCAGCGCAACGGCGATTTCTATTTGATCGACATTCAGACCGGCGGCATGGTTACGCATGGAACGATGGACGATTTAGACGCGTTCCTGCATGACCTGGAGGGAGGCGGCCAGTAATCGGCAAGTCATCACAGAGCAAAGGCCGGGCCGGTGAGATCGAGCTGGCCCACATCCTCCAGGCCCACGGATACCGTGTGGAGCCTGGCCGCTCCCAGAGCTACGGGGAGGAGCCGGATCTGTCCGGCCTTCCTGGCGTCCATATCGAGTGCAAGCGGGTGGAGCGGCTGAACATATCCCAGGCAATGGCCCAGGCCGTCCGGGACGCTGAGAAGTTCCAGGACGGGGCCCCCCACGGTGTTTCACCGGAGGAACCGGGAGCCGTGGCTGGTGACCATGCAGCTTTCGGACTGGCTGGACATATTTAAAAATCAAGGAGTGAAGAAACAGAATGATTGACCAAAAGAAACTAGATTGCTTCAAGAAGCACGGCGGCGCCGCCGCGCTGGAGCTGCGGGGAGAGATCATCGACGCACTGAAACGCCAGATCAACGAGACGGTGCAGGCCGTCAATAGCTACTTTTCCAACAAACAGGAGAAAGCGGCGGCGATTACTGACCGGATCGAGGAATTGAAGGATCAGCAGGAGGACCTGGAGGCAAAGGTGGCCGAATACGGCCCCCGGCTGGCAGAGGCCACGATTTCCGGCAACTCCGCCGCCCTTGGAGTTATCCAGACAGAACTTGAAGGCCTGGAGTCCAAGAAAGCCGCGATTTCTGCCCAGATCGGCCTCCTGTCCGGTGTCACCGTGTCTGGAGATAAAGAGCGGTTCACCGTAGCCGACGAAAAGGCCCGGGCCCTGGATCGGTTCTGGACGGAGACCCAGGCCGACCTCTCCGCCCTTTCTGCCTTTGCCAACAGCCAGATAACACTCTGGTCTCAGGTGGCGGACCTCTCAACACTTGGCGGCGACATCATGCCAAGGCGTAGTGTTTTTAGAGAGGTGGAGGAAATGCAGCGAGACTTCCAGGAGGTGGAATGATGGGCGCTTACGACTTTTACCGGGAGCGGATCACGGAACACCTGCAAACGCTCAAAACCGCCGGGGGCACCGTTGACGAAATGGCATGGGCCGGGCAGCTCCACGACATTGTGGAGAAAAACCCCGGGGTACACCTTCCCGACGCAGAGGCCCAGGCGTGGGAAAATGTGATTCTGAACAACATGAACGGAGGCAAAATCAATGAGTAAAAGAGTCTGTTTCTATGGCGAGTGTATGCCCATTCACGGCGTGGTTGTCCGGGACGAGATTACCAAAGTGCCGAAGGAGCGGGACCCCGATATGAAGAAGAAGCTGGACCGTGTCATTGCTCTGCTGGAGGAACTGGCAAAGGAAAAGCGCCCGGCGGCTGCGGATGTCATGGCCGCGAAAAAGGCCCAGCGGCGGGAAAACGCCAGACGGCTGCGGGAGCGGGATGCGAAAATGGGCACTCCCAATGATGACGGGATGACATCTTTATTGGATGCTATCCGGCAGGCCACGTATGAGGCAAATTGTGATTTTGCCCAGGCGGCCTATGCCGCCCGCAACCCCCACAAGGACCAGCAGGACGCCCCCAAGGATACCAGGGTGCAGTACCCCCACAAGCCCCGGCAGCGGGCCCCCTGGGAGGATCGGCTGGCCACTACGGACAGCGCCGGCCGCTTCCTGATTATGTGCGAGCAGTCCGAGGACGCATACGCGGCCCGCAACCCGCACAAGAATCGAAGTGGTGACTAATGGCAACGCTGACCATTGAGCAAAGAATAAAGCAGCTTGAAACGGTCCGCGCTGATGTTGTGGATAAAATTGCAGACGCCTGCAAAAACGCCACCATTCGAGCCGTGGAAAAAGCGGCAGAGCTGACGCCACAAACGCAGGACGACCTCAGTGGAACCAACACCCGCAGCGGTGGGATGAAACAGCACTGGGCCACGGACAGCAAAGTGGAGCCAATGGGAGTTGGTTTGTCTGGTGGTAGCACATACGTGACAGTTTTAGCCAATGACAAGGAATATGCGTCCTACGTCAACGATGGCCACCGGATGGATCGGCACTTTGTCCCAGGGTTGTACATCAATCCCTATTCCGGTCTGCTGGATTACGACCCGAGCAAAGACGTGGGCATTGTAGTAGGCACAAAGACCAGCTACGTGCCCGGGATCCACATGGTGGACGCTGCCATTGAAACTTACCGCGAAACGCTGAGAAGCGAGCTGGATGGAATTGCAAAGCTGATTGAGTAAAAAATAAAAAGCCCCGAGACTGTAACATATGTTACAATCCCGGGGCACGCCTACCGTGGGCATTATCATTTACATTTTACCACGGAAAGGGGCAGCTTACAATGAGCAATGAAGAATTAGCACAGGCATTCAAAACCGGGGAGCGGGACAAGCTGCTCACCCTCTGGGAGCAAGTGCAGCGCTTTGCCTATCAGCAGGCCCGCCGGTGGGCGGCAGCAGGGCGCGGAGGTATCACCGTCGAGGACTTGCAGCAAGAGGCGTTCCTGGCCCTCCTGGATGCCCTGGAGCGCTGGAGGCCGGACGCTGGGTCGTTCTTGTCCATGTACGCCTTGCGGCTCAAAGCGGCGTTTACATTGGCCACCGGGCAGCGAACGCAGCGGGACCGCCTGGACCCGCTCCAAGACTCCATGTCTCTTGACGCTCCATTGACGGACGGCGAGGGAGACCCGCTTTACCTGGCCGACGTTCTACCAGATCAGCGGGCAGAGGAAGAACTGGAGAGCGTAGGGGAGCGGGACGCGGCAGCCCAGATGAATGAGGCAATACGGCAAGCGCTGGACACCCTCCCAGCGGATCAGCGCCGGGCGGTGGTGCTGCGGTACTGGTGGGGTGAGAAGGTGGACGCAAAGGCCCACAATAGGGCCCTGCGGGCTCTCAGACGGCCCGCCGTGTCCCGGGGGTTGCGGCAGTACATGACCCCCGTGTAAACCAGCGGAAAACGATAGAAACCACCAGCGGAGGTGATAAAAACGACACCACGAAAAGAACGAGCTTTGCAGGCGCTCCTGGTAAGCCGCACCCAGGCAGAGGCAGCAAAGGCCGCCGGGATCAGCGAGACAACCCTGCGGGAGTACATGAAAGACAAGGCGTTTATTGAGCGATACCGGCAAGCCTGCGGCGATTTGCTGCGGGATGCAGCCCAGCAGGCCCGACAAGGTATTTCCCCGGCGCTGGAGACCTTGCGGGAGATTGCAGAGACCCCGGGAAACCCACAAGCCCGGATCATGGCCGCCCGGTCTACTCTGGAATATTGCTTGAAGCTGACGGAGCGGGTGGACATCCTGGAGCGGGTGGAAGCCCTGGAAAAATCGTTTAAGGAGGCCGGACAGTGAACCTATTGAAACGACTTTGCCACCTGGAGGCGGTGACGGCGCGGGCCCAGGAAGGAAAGACAGCTTTCACCCTGGAGGACGGCTCCAAGTTCTTCACCGATGATGACCCGCTCACCTACCTGCTGCAGCATGGCCCCCAGAGCCCCCGGGGCCGGATCGTGGGATATGAGCACACGGAGGGGCGGGGGGTGGATCCCGTTTCCCGCTCCGTGTGTGAGTATATCAATGAATATTTGGAAGGAGGTGACAAAGTTGAATAAAAAATTACTTGAGGCGTTCACGGGATATTTATCCATTGCCAAGGCGTTCACAGGATATTTATCCCTTGCCAAGAAGCACGCGCAATTTACCAACCACAACAACATGAAGTAAAGGAGCTAAACTAAATATGAGTAAATTTTCTGATTTTCTGAACCCTATTACGTCCGGCGAAGAGCGAGAGGTATTCATTTCCAAGCGATTTGTAAAGCGAGACGAAGATGGGAAACCCATTTTAGACAAAGACGGGAACCCCGTTCTGCGTCCCTTCAAGATCAAGCCGGTGACACAAGAGGAAAACAGCGCCCTTGTTAAGGCAGCCACTTCTGTTTATCGGGATCGAACTGGCGCAAAGGTGACCGACTTTGACAAGGTGAAGTATTCCAGATCCTTGATCGTCGCGGCCACGGTTGACCCCGATTTTTCCAGCAAAGAGATGTGCGACGGCACCGGCGTAGTAAGCCCCCTTCTTGTCCCCGAAAAGATTCTGTTTGCCGGCGAGTATCAGAAGCTTTCTGACGCAATCGCTGAAATTTCAGGAATTGGTGAGGACTGGGAGGAAGAGGCAAAAAACTAATTCGCGGGGACCGGTGGGAGGTTGACACCCTGGTAGCTTATTACTGCTTTGTCAACCTTGGCTGGCCCCCGTCCAAGTACAACAATTTACCGCCAGAGGAAAAGGCCCTTGTGATGGTTTTTGCTATGCGGAGCATGGACGAAGCCAAAAAGCTTAGAGACGAAATGAAGGTGAAATAACGTGGCAACAGTACGAGAACAGCTTTCTCTTGAAGATAGATTTACAAGCACATTAGACCGCTATATTGATAAACTCAGCAAGGCGGCGGCAAAGTCCCAAGAGAATCATTCCGCAATGTCAAGGCTCACAAATGGGGCTTTAAAGATGGCAACGGGGTTGAGAAGCTCCATTCAGGAGGCGCAGGCTTTCTACCAGACAGAATCCAGAATGAGCGGAGCAACCGGGGCTTTGGTGGATCAGCTATCCGGGCTTGAATCTGCCATTCACAACGCATTTACCGACCAGGAAGCCGACGCATACTTAAAAAAGCTGCAGTCCGAAATGCAAAAGGCAGGTCTGGTCTGGACAAATGCGGCTGACCAGATGGAAGCCTCTGACATGATCGTGAGAGTGGGCCTAAGACAGCTTGCCCAAGAAGGAAAGCTTGCAGCCTCTTCCCTTGCTGAAAGTTCGTATTCTGCAGACAAAGCTGCAGGAGCACAAGAACGGCACGGAAACGCCTTGGACAAAGCGCGTTCAGCCCTTGGGAGATTTTTGCAGAAGCTCTCTGGAGTCAACCGCGCAGAAAAAGCCTACGACAGTCTAGGGAAACAGTTTAACCGTTTTGCCCTGACCCTGTTTTCTGTGAGCCGTATTATAAATTTCTTGAAGTCATCCCTAGAGCGCGCCCCGGAGTCAATCCAAAACAGTTGGAACTCTCTTGGAGATTCACTTTCAAATTTGCTTGGGGGGGCTGTTGTGGCGTCACTTCAAAAGCTGCAAGGTCACATTGATAAATTGACAAAAGCGCTAAATAGTGACGCCGGTCAGAAGCTTTCTCGCGGATTGGAAACTTTGGCAGGAGTTGGTGGAAGTGCTTTGGGAGTGCTGCTTGATGCGTTATCCCAAGTGGTTACCTTCATAGGGAATAATTTCCAATCTGTAATGACTGTGGCCGCCGTAGTGGCCGGAGTATTTGCCGCTCAAATGCTTTTGGCCGCTGTGTCTACTTTGGCCGCTGCTGCGCCCATTCTTTTAATCGTTGGGTTAGTTTCCTCTTTTGTCGTTGGTCTTATGGCGGCCGGCGTGACATCTGAACAAATTTTTTCTGCAATAGGCGCTGCTGCTGGGTGGTTGTACGCCCTGGTTTACAACCTGGTAGCGGATGCGTGGAACATATTCGCCACATTCGCAGAATTTTTTGCTAATGTGTTTAATGACCCAGTTGCCGCGGTAGCCCACCTGTTTTTTGATACGTTCGACAATATTTTAGGCGTGGTTGAGACAGTAGCCGGAGCCATTGACGCAGTATTAAAAACGGACATGTCCGGCGCGGTTGCGGGCTTTCGCTCCAGCATGAGCCAGTGGGTGAACGACACCTTTGGAGAAAATCAGATCAAAATTGACCGCATGGAGAAAATAGAATACCAGCCCACAATGGACAAGTTTTCTTCTATTGGATCGTCTCTGGCAAACTCTTTGTCTGACTTCTCCCTATCTAATGCAGCGGCAGCGCCCCTGGGCTCTAAAATGTCGGATACAAGCGACAATCTTTCTAGCATTGCCGACAGTGTTGGGAGTATCGAAAAGTCCGTTGATATGTCCAGTGAGGACCTTAAGTCCTTGGTGGATGTGGCGGAGCGGCGCTATGTGAACAACATCAACCTCACCGCCCAGACCCCGGTCATCAACGTGACCGGGCAGAACACGGGCAACACCCAGGCGGACCGAATCAACTTGGCCAACACCATCCGAGACATTCTGATCGAGCAGGTGGCGGCCGGCTCTACGGTCAACACATCGGCAGCCCTGTTTTAAACAAAAAACCCCTCACTCGCAAGAGTGAGGGGTTTTTCTGTGCGCCAGAAAGGCAGGACGGGCGCATGAAGAAAGAAACTATCTTATTATACCATACACCAAGATAGAACACAAGTTCGGCGCTGCGGGGAGAACAACGGCGGAACATTTATGGAACACAAACCGGCGGATTATTCCCCGGCCTTTTTCCCGGTGGCTGGGTTGATACCCATACGCCAAGACCGCTTGTCCCGCTCCGCCTCACTGACCACGGCCCGCTCCACGAACTTGGAAACGGCCTCCCCGGTGGCCTCTGCGGCCTCCTGGGCGGTTTTCAGCGCTTCCGTGGGTAACTGGAGCCCCCCGGCCTGGGGACGCTCCTGGGTGCTGTCAGGGGCGACCATATCCGCTGTGTCCAATAGAATAGTGGCTACCCACATAATGGTTTCTGGGTAAAGAAGGTAAAAGGCTGGACTTATACAGCCTGGAGGAGATATTAAATAAGCATCTCCAGAACGAATCACTTTATAGCCGAATTTTTCCAGGGTTCGTACAGAGTTACATTCTGCAATTTCTTCAATCTCTTGTATTTTTGTGTTTTTTGTCCTCGAAGAATTTGCGGCGCCCGTAATCCATCTACAATTTTCCGGGCTATATGAGCCGTCGCTATCAATACGGTCAATCGTCAAGTGTTCCTCATAGCCATTGCTCAAGGCCCACTCCATGAATCGGGAAAGCCCTTCCTCTCCCATCCATTCATCACAAATGGAAATGCCTTTACCTCCGTACCACTTGTAATGCGGAGAATTTGGATTATAGCACCGCTGTTTCATCCCTGAGAAGATGGTATATAGCCTTGTTTTGCTGATTCCATCTATCATTCTGCCGCCATTTCTTCATACTCCAGGATGTCCCCGGGCTGGCAATTGAGCATGGAGCAAATTCGCCCAATGTTTTCCCAAGAAACAAGCTCATTTCTCCGCAGCTTTTGAATTGTCGCCTCCCCTAGTAGCTTTTCCTGTCGCATCCGATACGAGGTAAACCCCATATCCTTTAAAGCTTGCAATACATCAATTTTGTATCGTACTGGCATAATACACCTTCTTTCTGATAACAAGAATACCACAAATAAGCACAAAAAACAAGTGTATAAAATAGATAATATAAGCACTGGATTGTTGTGTATAATGTCAATAGACATACACATAAATACAGTGTATACTAAGACCATGCAAGGGGACAACACCCCGGGCATCCATCGTCAACAGATGGGATCTTTATAAACTGGACAACAAGGAGGTGAGCAAATGGCCCGGAAAAAGAAAAACGGCAATAAGGACAAAGCCCTGCAAGCCATCGTCCTTATCACCGCCATCCTGAACCTGGTCAAGTCGGTGGTCGATTTGATCGACCGCCTGACCGGGTAGGGCAAGGGGCTTCGGCCCCTTCCCTTAGAGGATAACCTTTTTCCGTGCCGTTGTCAATCATGGAAACGGTATTGACTGTATGCGAGGTACTTTTTTGGTCGGTAGTTATTGTCTGGATTATTAAGCACTGGAATAAATAAAAGGAGGCTTGATTGAGTATGAGAAAAGCCCGCTATCCCCAGCCGGTCAAAGCAAGGATAGCAGGCCAAGACAACCCCGAGGGGGTCGAGGACAGTGTACCACGGCCCCCTCCAAAAGACAAGGAGGAATTTTCAATGAATAAGACCATCACCATTCCCGCTGACCTGCTGGAGCGGGTCAAGACCATCCCCGGGGCCGCCGGGATGACGGATATCCAGCTTGTTTCCACCTGCCTGGAGGCCGGGCTGGCCACCGCAGAGAAGGAGGAAGCCACCGCCGCCCGCTCCACCCTGGTGAAGATCCTTTCGGCGCTGTCCGATGACGCACTTGCCTATGTGTGGCGGCCTATCATGTACGCCTACCTCTGGACGGACGCACATGACCACGACCGGCTCACCGATGACGATATGCACCGTATTCACCTTTCCGGGATGGTTGCCAACGGTTCCCCGGTGGCGGTGGAGCGTTTGGACAAGTGGTGTCTTGCCGTGGAGCGGAACATGGGGAAGGAGGCGATGGCATGACCACAAAGGAAACTACGGCGGAGATCGTCCGCCTGCTGGGCGAGTGCAACATGCGGCAGCTCTCCCTTATTCTTTACATTGTCCAGGATATTTTAAAGTGAGAGGGGGTGAGAGCATGACCACGGAAGAGAGATACCCCAACTTTGCAAAGCTCACCGCCCTGCTGAACCAGCAGAAGCACCCCCGGCGCACACTCCGCGTCCTCATTTCCATCCTGGAGCGGGAAGGGGGTGTAGATCGTGACAGACATTGAGAAAATGCGCCGGTACATCGAGCGCACCGGGGAGAAGTTCCCAAGCACCTACCACCTGAGCATGGGAGAGCTGGAGGCCCTAAAGGGAATGGGCAAGCTGGAGGCCCTGGCACTTGCCTTTGAGTATGGCAGGGCAAAGGGTTTCCGGTATTCCAGAAAGGGGGAGAAAGTATGACACGAGAGGCCATGATTGAATCCATTTCCCGAGCGCTGGCCCGGTCTGACCTGTCCCGGCTGCGGATCGTGTATCAATTCGTCCTTCATCTGGTAGGGTAAGGCCACGTTTGAGGGGGCTTGACAGCTAAACTCAGCGCGCCTATAATGGACATAGAAAGAGGCGTTGCCGGACACGGTCAGCCCTTAGAGTAGTTTGAAATGATCGCCGTACTTGTCAGGGTGCCGGCGGTCATTTCTTTTTATGGCTCATAAAGAGGCCGATAATACCAACAATGAGAATACCAATCTGAATGAGGTCAGAATATGTAACCATTGGGCAGCCCCCCTTTCCGAAGATCAGAGGGCAAAGAAGCTGCCCTCTGTCAAGAGGGCCGACCGCTGTTGTCCGGCAACGCTAAAATGAGAATACCACATAATCATGCAGAGTACAAGCTAGAGAAATTGCGTCCGCAAAAAACCGACACCAAAACCGACACCGCCACCAAAAAACCGACACCGCAACCATACGACAACACACAACAAGCTACGACAAGCAAAACGGGGAAAACCGTTGCGGCGCAAGGATTTTCAAAAGGTGAATTTGGACGAATTTGGTATAGTTTGAAAGCACGTCAATATTTGGTAAGGATGAGGTCGGCAGTTCGAATCTGCCTAGCAGCTCCAAAAAGCCTTGAAAACTTCGGTTTTCGAGGCTTTTTTGTTGCAATTTTTGATTTCTTAGTGTGGGTCAAAATGTGGGTCAGTTGGTTGACCCACACCGTGACCCACATGCGGAAAGGGCTAAAGAGTGCCGGACGGGAAGTTTGCGCTTCCCGCCCGGCTTTTTTCTCTCTGCCCTACATGACCTGTGCCATGAAGCTGTCCATGGTGGCTGCTGCCTCGTCCTGCTTCTGCCGTGTGGCGTGGGTGTAGGTGCGCAGGGTGAACCCGGCATCGTAGTGCCCCAGCATGGAGGACACCGTCTTTACATCCACGCCGTTCTGGAGGGCTGTGGTTGCGAAGGTGTGCCGCAGGTCGTGGAAGCGGATGTGGGGCAGTCCTGCGTCCTTTAGGATCTTCTTGTGGAGGTTGACCACGGAATCTGGGTGGTATAGTTCCCCGGTGATCGGGGAAGGAAACAGGTAGGGGCTGTCAGGATGCTTGTTGTGTTCCTGGATCAGCAAGTCCACCGCTGTCTGCGGGATGGACACCAGGCGGACGGAGTTTTCCGTTTTGGGCCGGGTGAGCTCCAGGGAGCCGTCCGGGTTGCGGACATACTGTTTGCTGACCGAGATGGTTCTGTTCTGGATGTCCACATCGTCCCAGCGCAGGGCCACCAGTTCGCCTTTTCGCAGGCCGCTGACCAATTCCAGATAAAACATGGGAAGCAGGTCTCTGGCCTTGGCTGCCTCCAGATAGGCGTGCATGTCTTTAGAGGGAAGAATCTGCATCTCGATCTTGCGAGGCTTTGGAGCGATGCAATCTTCAGTGGGATTCCTGGGGATAAGCCGTTCCTTCACCGCCCGTTCCAGGGCCGCATGGAGCATCAGGTGGACGCTGCGGACGGTGGTGGTGCTTAGTCCCTTTGCTTCTCCTTTTCCAACATGTATTCTGCCGTCCTCCAATAACTCCTTGTAGAGCTTCTGCAGGTGCCGGGTGGTCAGTTTTGTTAGTTTGATGCTTCCGATCCTGGGAATGGTGTAGCGCTCGATGATGAGCTCATACCGATTGGCTGTGGCAGTGCGGACATTGGGCTTGGCGTAGAGCGCGTACCAGGTGCGCAGCCATGTGGCCACAGTGTATTCTTCGGTGCGGCTCACATCCAGCCCCTGGCACTCCTCCAGAGCCTTTTTCAGCTTTTCCTTGACCTCCGCTTGTGTCTTGCCCAGCACATTCTTGATAATCCGCTTGCCGGTCTTGGCATCATACCCGGCGGTGTATCGCCCTTCCCAGCGTCCGTCCTTCCGTTTTCTGATGCTGCCCTCTCCGTTAGCCCGTTTCTTTGCCACAAGGCTTCACCTCCTGTTCTGCTGCTTTGCAGGCCCGCTGTTCTTCTTCGTGGTCGAAAGAGTACAGGCCGTCTGCTTCCAATTCTTTTGCAATGCCCCAGGCCAGCTTAAAGCCTGCCATAAAACTGGCCAGAGAGGTTTTCTCCCGCAGCAGATTTTGGGCATCCACCAGCTGCATCAATTTACGCCGCTGCAGCTTGTCCAGACAGTCTCGTACCTCCTGGCGGGTCTGTTCAATTTCTTCCTCCAGCTCTGTGAAGTCCGGCTCTTGGAAGAACCGCTGGTGGAGAGCAGTCATGTAGTCATTCATCGTGTGTCGCCTCCTTTGCAGCAACACACAATACCAGCTTTCCCGATGGATAGCCATAGGGAATGGGCAGAGTTATCAGAACAGTAACAATTGCCTGGCAGAAGGTTTTGCGGGTATCTTTGTTAACGGCGTACTATTTTCTCCGCCCTTATTCTTTGATTAGCGATGTAGTTTTTAATACGCTTAGGGCTCCGCACTTGAGCGTGCAGAGCCCCAGCGTCACATCATCTGCTGTCCCTGCTCGTGGTCATCTTCCTTATGCCCCAGGGCAATCTTTTTCCTTTGTTCTTTCGCCAGTGCTTTTCGGTCTCCGCGGCTATGTCTGGTGGTAGCATCCAGAACATAGTCATCGTTATTTCCCTCCAGCCTGGAGAGCAGCCGAAGTACCTCATCCGTTATGTCAGCGTCTGCCACATCAGGATGCACACCGGTACTGCCGCCGCCGCTGAACTCATAACAATGAAGGGGATCCATCTGCGGAGCGAGGCAATCGCCTCCTGGGTATCCTTCTGAAATGTTGTCCGGATCTCGGAGAGCTCCCTGGTAAACTCGTCTCTCTGCCTCCCATCCCGTTTGCGTTCCTCCCTCATTTCGGAGAGAATCTCTCCCATCGCCCGATGGGTTTTCTGATTGAGGGCCTGTGTCTGTTCCAGCCACTGATGGAGCTGTTCCGCCGTAGCCAACGGCTCCAGGCTCTCTTTTGTGGCCAGAGCTGCCATGGATGTCTGAATTGTTTTCTGGAGCGCCAAGGTCTGCCGCAGGACCTCCTCCAGCCGCTCCACGGTCTGTACTGGCATGGTGTACAGCACATTGGGCTTCTGGTCCGTCAGAGCAGGCGGTGCTGCCCGCTGTTTGAGTGCGGTTAAGGCGCTGTTTTGCTGCCTGGTTTCGTATTCCAAACTCATGCTCCATATTCTCCTTTCTGAACTTTAGCTCGTGCAGCTTATCGTCTCTACACTTCATTCCAGAAGGCGTGGTGTAGGTGATGTGCTTTCGATGTTCCTCCCAGCGCACCTGGTAGCCCCGCTGGTTCATCTCCTGTATGAACTCCTCCCGGCTGCCAGCTTGCCGCATGGCCGCCTCCACCGTGGTGATGAGCTGAAACTTCCAGCTCCCTCCCCGCATAGCGGCCCGGTACTCCCCGGCTCTCAGGCCACGGGTCCGGTGATCCTGTTGGTATGGTTTGAGAGTGGTCAAGCCGTGTTCTATGCAGATCTGGTCGCTGACCTTCCGCATCTGTTCCAGCGTTCTGGGAGTGAAATGGAGCTTCTTCCCGGTATCCGGATGGACGGAGTTGACCACCAGATGGGAGTGAAGGTGCTCCCGGTCCACATGAGTTGCTACCAGGACCTCACAGCCGGGGAAGAATCGCTCCGCCAATTCCAGACCGATCTCATGGGCCTGGGCGGGATTGAGATCTTCTTCCGGAGAGAAGGACTGGGTATACTGGTAGAAGAAGGTTCCTGTGTCTTTTCGGTAGAGGTGTTTGGTGGCCATGAAGCTCTGCATGGCCACATCTGCCACACAGTTGACCCCCGTTAGGTAGCGGTTGCCCTTTTCGTCCATGGTTTTCTTTGGCTGGGATACATACTGTATCACCCGTCCCATGCTCCCAGCCGTCTGCTTACGTTCCTTGATGAAGCTACAGGTCGCCGTGGTGAATCACCGGACCTTTCTCCGTCAGTGTGCTGACCGCCTCATAGGTCCTTCCCAGGGCCGCGGTAAGCTCCTGCAGATAGACAGTCTGCACTCGCCCCTGATGGGCCAGGGCAGTCAGCTGGTTCAGGTTTTTGCCCCAGGCACGCAGTTCCAAGAGGATCGGCTTGAGCTCCTCCATCACATAGATGGGATGATTCAGGGCTGCATCCAGCAGATACTCCTGTTGGCTCAGCCCGGAGCGCTTAACCTTTGCACTGATCTGCCTTCTCTCGGCTGGGGTTACTCGGAAGGCAATTACCTGGTTTCTGGTTCGTGTTGCCATGCGTTCTCACCTCCACATAAAAAGTTGGTATGCTGCCGCTCCCTGTCCGGGAACGATAACATACCAAACATTTTTGTGGATAGCCAGGGCAAACGGGCAGAGTTAAGAGAAAGTTATCAATTACGGTGCTTGGGCAAAACCCTTATTTTGTTTTCTGTGGCGCAGGTATTGCGGTTCGGAGGAGAGGCGCAGCTGCGGTCAGCGGAAAGTGGGTGCGGGCTTCTGCCCGCAAAAAGGCGTTTGGCAGCCGCTCGCGGCAAGCCAAACGCTCTGCTTGCCCCACCCAAGGGTGGGTAAAATCACGTCCGCCCCAAGCTGATACTAAATCTCTGGGAAGTCAGAGGCCTTATTCTTTGTTTAGCGTATCAATTTTGTTATACCCTGTACCATTTTATTTGGCCTTTGTATGAAAAGAAAAACGGGTTTTCTCATCTCGCAACAGCGAGTCAAATTTGTGTTACTCACCCTGCCCGGAAAGAGGCCGCACAGCGGCTTACAAGGGGCAAAGCGGGCGGTTCAGAGGGCTGTGGGCTCTGTATCAGGAGGAGTGCCATTCTGCCAGAAAACCTGTATTTGGAGGTGCCCTTATGAAACCCCGGTCCAACTTTTTGTCCGCAGAGCCCCCTGAAGACCAAAATTTTGTCTTTTACAATCCCGCTCTGCAGGGGCTAAAACAGATTTTTTCGTTGCCCAATAGCCTTTCAATATAGCTGGCAACGAGGAGGCTTAAACCGTATTAAAACATTTGAGTGGGACACCTTACCCTACCATGTCCACAAAGAGGCCACACAGCGGCGCGCAGGGGCAAGAAATCGGATATACCACTGTTATGGGCTGTGACTGACAACACAGAGTGATATTTTATCTTAAAAGTTTGAGTCATATCAATCAGAAATGTTCTTTATCGGTATAGGTATGTAGAACAAGTTCATTTGGCATTGCGGCTATATCCAGCTTAAAGGAGGTAGCCTTGCATTTCCAAGGCACTTATGAGTGAAATCATAAACAGGTGTTTGCCTAAATTACGGTGTTGTCTTTGCGTTAGCATCGATGGAAAAGTGCTCAATAATATAGTCGCGGACTTTCTGGGCTGCGGGTGAAATAGGTCGATTCTTATGGAAAAGAAAATATACGGTACGAATAAATTCTTGTTCGTGGTCTGTAATTGGTAAAATGGCTACCTTATCTGACTCCATTGCTGGTACATAGGGTAAAACCGACACACCAAATCCAAGGCCTACGTACTGAAGAGCCGCATTGCACTCCCGAACTTCAAAGACAATATTGGGAATGGTGTTACATTGAGCAAAAATCTGGTCCATGTTGCTGCGAAGATTGCTGCCATGTTCCAGCATAATCTGTGGCTCTGAGGAAAATTGTTGAAAGCGAACTGAGCGATATTTTGCCAGAGGATGATTACAGGGGACGGCCAAATAGAGCGGTTGGCGTAGGATCGGGATCGATTGCGCCCAATCGCCCTGATGCAGGCTAAACCCAAAATCTAATTTGCCCTGCTGGATACGGTTAAAAATATCGTAGGAGGGGCCTTCCGTAAAATGGAAACGAATATGACGGTTGTCACCGTTCAGATAAAAGTGCTCCACAATGGATGGAATTAGGGAAGCTGATATGCTATGGAAGTAGCCAAGGTGAACTACATAATCCATCTCACCGGCCATCTGCTCCAACAAATTGCGTCCATCATCCAACAGAGTCAAGGATTTCTCTACATAGGGGAGAAATTGCTGCCCGTAGACGGTGAGCACAATGCTCTTTTTTTCTTTTTTAAAAAGCTTGACGCCCAACTCCTTTTCCAACTCAGCAATAGCATAACTGAGGCTGGGCTGGGAGATGTGCAGCTCCTGAGCGGTGCGGGTATAGTGAAGATTATGAGCCAAGGCCTGAAAATACTGAAGTTGCAGCAATGTCATATTGTTACACCCCTTATGGAAACAGCCAACAGGCAGGAAAATACGGAGACGTGTTTGATATCATAATACCCTGGTCAATCAGCTGAGTCAAGGAAACATAGAGATTTCTCTATGAATATTATCCAGAACAAGTATTGGATTCTATTTATAAAAAATGCTAAAGTATGGCTATAAAAAAGAACAAGCGCAAACAATTTTCACAATTTATGGGGAGGGTATTGCCATGGCAAAAGAAGTAACTACAGAACAAATTGCGATGTTGGAAGAAATGGTTGCTCGCGCAAAGAAAGCCGCAGCCATTATTGAGACTTATGACCAGGAGCGGGTAGATCATCTCTGCCGCGCAGTCACCGCCGCACTTTACGACCTAAAGGTCTGGGGACAGCTGAGCGATGAGGCAGTGGATGAGACTGGCCTGGGCGACAAGGTTACCAAGCGTAATAAGCGCAATAAGCTCAAGCTGATTCTACGCGACTGCCTTCGGGCCAAAAGTGTGGGCGCGATTGAGGAGATCCCGGAAAAAGGATTGGTGAAGTACGCCAAACCGGTGGGTGTCATCGCCTCGCTGGTTCCTACCACCAACCCCTGCCTCACGCCCGCGGGCCAGGTCATTTATGCCATTAAGGCTCGCGACGTCATTATCTGCAGTCCGCATCCCCGGGCGAAGGTGGTCACCAACAAGTGCATTGACCTCATTCGCGATGTTCTTGTTCGGGAAGGGGCCCCGGCCGATATTATTCAGGGCATTTCCCAGCCCTCCATCGCGCTGACTCAGGAGCTCATGAAGCGCTGCGACCTGGTTATCGCTACGGGCGGTCGGCCGATGGTCAAGTCTGCTTATTCCTCCGGCACGCCCGCCTACGGCTCCGGTGCGGGAAATGCCACTGTAATTATCGACAACACCGCCGATACACCCGAGCGACAGAAGGAGGCAGCGCAGAACACTCGGATTTCCAAGACCTCCGACTACGGATCCGGCTGCTCCTGCGATGGCAACCTGGTCATCCATGCGTCCATTTATGACCAGATGGTGGAGGCGCTCAAAGCTGAGGGCGGTTATCTGGCCAATGAGGAAGAGGCCGAGATGCTTAAGCACGCCATGTGGGACGAGACCGGCCACCGTCTGCCCTCCACAGTGGCGATTAGTCCTCAGAAGCTGGCAGAAGCCGCTGGGTTTGAAATTCCGGAAGACCGCAAGTTTATCATGGTTACGGGCGGTGGAATCCAGCAGATCGGGAAGGAGTACTTTTTCTCGTCGGAAAAGCTGACCACCCTGCTGGCGCTGTTTAAGTATGAAGGGGAGTTTGAAAACGCTCTGGATATGATGCGTGCCATCTTTGAGGTGGGCGGTAAGGGACACTCCTGCGGTATCTATTCCTGGGATGACAGCCACATTGATCGCTTGGGCAAGGCAGCTCCGGTTTCCCGCATTATGGTCCGTCAGCCCAACAACAAGGGCAACGCCGGATCGGCCACCAACGGTATGCCGCCTACGTCCTCCATGGGCTGCGGCACCTGGGGAGGCAATATTGTCTCGGAGAATATTGCGCTGAAGCATTACATGAACACTACCTGGGTAGCGCGTCCCATCCCCGAGGATATGCCGTCGCTGCAGGAGCTGTTCGGCCAGTTCTATCAGGAAGGTATGGACCAGGAGTAATGGAAAAAATAGCCTTCCCGGGCCGAAATGGCCAGAAAACGGTTCCGGCCTGGGAAGGCTGCCTTAGGACATAGTCGGCTGAAGCAACAACCAATTTACACCGGGAGGCAACATACTATGGATGCGTTTCGTTACTATATGCCCACGGAAGTGTTTTTTGGCCGTGAGATTGTCAAAGAGAAAAAAGAACTGTTTCGAAAGCTGGGCAAACGGGCGTATATTATTACCTATACCATTCCAGGCCGCCATTACGCTCTGGAAGACGTCACCAGCATATTGGATGAATATGGAATCCCCTATGTGGTGGAGACGGGAATTGAGGAAAACCCCTCCACAGAGACTGTGGAGCGTGTCGCTGACCGTGTGAGGGAATTTGCACCGGATTTTATTGTGGGTATCGGAGGAGGATCTCCCATTGATGCAGCCAAGGCCATCGGCGTCCTGCTGAACCATCCGGACAAACCGGGGAGCGCACTGTTTACTGATAGCTCACTTCAGTCCTTGCCCATTATTGCAATTCCAACCACTGCTGGAACGGGGGCGGAGGTGACCCACTTCTCAGTCCTGACCCGAAATGATAAAGGGACGAAGCAGGCCATTGCGCCCCGAATTTTCCCTGTATATGCCCTGCTGGACCCGGAATATTTGATGGAAATGCCGTTGCGACTGAGCTGCGCTACCTCCATTGATGCGCTATGCCACTGCCTGGAATCCTATATCTCAACGGCGGGCAGTGAGTTGTCACGGGCCATTTGTGAAATTGGGTTTCAATATTTTGCTCAGTGTGTGCCGGAGATGCGCGCGGTACTGTCGGACGAGGGCCGGGCGGCGGCCGGGCGGCCCTATTCCTATCCGGTGCGAGAGAAGCACATGATGATTTCTCTAATCGGCGGCATAGCCAATACACAGACGGGGACCTGCCTTCCCCATGGGATGAGCTATGCGCTCACACACCATAAACACATTCCCCATGGACTGGCCTGTGGGTTGTTGATCGGGGAGTATCTGAAAATCTTTAAGGAACCGGAAAATATTGCTCGAGTGGACCGAGCAATCCATTTGTGTGGATTTGAAAGCCTGGACGATTTTTGCCAATTTATAGACAGCATGCTTCTGCTGAGCGGTGACATTACGCCCACGCCAGAGGAGATTGAGGCCTACGCGGAGGAGTTTTCGCAGCAAAAGCATCGCTTTTCCCGCCATCCGGAGCCGGCGGGAAAACATGAGGTTCTACAAATTTATACCAATAGCTTATTAAAACGGAGAGGCTGATCACCTGACCAAGCTATTGTGTGTCATCCCTGCGCCGGGAACGTAGGGGTGTAGAGAGTCCCGGATCTCTACCAGAAAAATAAAAAGGTAGGAGAAGGATAAACATGACGTTTAGCAGTCTGTTTAATGACATGATAGTTCTGTTCGCATTTCTTCTGGTGGGCTTTGTGATCCGAGAGATTGTTAAGCCGCTGCAGCGGTTTTACATTCCGGCCTCCATTGTGGGAGGAATTGTAGCCTTGATTCTGGGGCCTCAGGTATTAAATCTGGTGGCAATTCCGGAGTCCTTTGGGTCAATGGCCAGTGTGATGATTACGCTGGTGCTGACCTGTTCTGTAATTGGCGTGGACATGGACAAATCCAAAGCAAACGCCTATTTTACACACCTGTGTATCATGGTTTCCATCTACGGAATGCAGATGTGCTTGGGCTGCGGCCTGGGCTCAGTCATGGAAACGATCTGGCCTGACCTTCCGTTCGGCTGGGGCTCCGAGGCAGTTTTCTCCTTCTGGGGTGGTCACGGAACGGCGGCCAGCGCGGGAGCTGCCTGGGAGGAATATGGCATTGTGGGAAACACCTCGGTGGGTATGATCATGTCCACCCTGGGCGTAATTAGCTGCTTTGTGTTCGGAATGATCTTAATTAACTATGGCGTGCGCAAGGGATGGGCCACCCAAGCATCCAATGACTTTAAAAATAATCCCAGCTTCTTTGGCGGCCTGTTGAAGGAACATGAGCAGTCACCTATTGGTATGGGCAGGGTGCCCAGCACTGGAATTGACAATTTCTCCCTGCAGTTGGCCATTGTCCTGTCCTGCATGGCGTTTGGCAACTGGTTTATGGGCCTTTTTAAAACCGCCATTCAGGATGTGCCCTATTTGGGAGTGCTTTCTCAGCTGCCGTCTTTGATGAATGGTATTCTGGCCGGCATGCTGGTGTGGAATATTGTGAAACGCACCCGGCTGAAGGGGTTTGTAGATCGCCGGACGATTAACTCCATCTCTGGCCTTGGCTTGGAGATCACCATTGTCTCTGCTGTGGCTACCATGGACCTGGAGCTGGTCTCCGCCTTGTTTGTGCCTATCCTGGCTATAAGTGTTGTAATTGTGCTATTGACGCTGGTATTCAGCGTGGGGCTCTGTAAAATGTGGCATCGAAGCAACTGGTTTGAAAAGTGCTGCGGCTCTTTTGGCGCGGCCACCGGATCGGTGCCTACGGGACTGGCTCTAATCCGCTGCGTGGATCCTGACGGCAAGACGGATGCAGCGGATACCCTGGCGGTAGGTAATTCCCTGTGGGCGCCGGTCTATGGTTCCATGCCTGCTCTGCTTCCTCTGTTTGCCGTCACCATAGGAGCGTTTGTACCGGTGTGGATGGGTGCCGCATTCATGATTGTTCCGCTGATTATTGGATTTATCTTCTTCCGAAAAAAGTAACTGCATCATTTGCACAAGTACGGAGCGACTCATTTTGAGTCGCTCCGCTGGTGCTCTAAAATGGGAGGAAAAACAATGGGATTCGTACCAATAGACTCTGTAATCCTGTGTGAGGTAGGACCGCGGGACGGGCTACAAAATGAGAAACAAATACTATCAGTGGAAGAAAAAATAGAATTGATTGAGGGGCAGGCCGAAGCAGGCTTTTCCGTCATTGAGGTAGGTTCCTTTGTTCATCCGAAGGCAGTGCCTCAAATGGCAGATACGGACGAAGTGTTCCTACGGCTGAGACGTCGGCAGGGAGTGGAGTATCGGGCACTGATTGCCAACTTGAAGGGTGTAGAGCGGGCCGCAGCCTGCGGCTGTGAAAAGGTCAAGCTCAATGTTTCCGCCAGCAAGGCCCACAACCTGGCGAATTTGAACCGGACACCCGCTGAATCGGTGGCCGGGTTTCGCGCCTGTGTGGATGCGGCGCGGAATTGGGGCATTGAGACCTCGGGCTCTATTTCCATGGCTTTTGGCTCACCGTGGGATGGGGAAATCCCTTTGTCCGATGTCCGAGAGATTGTGGAGGCGTACTTGGCGGTTGGAATCAGCGAGATTTCTCTCTCCGACGCATCGGGGCAGGCGTATCCATCTCAGGTGTACGGTATTTGTAGTGAACTGGCCAAAGAGTATCCACAAGTGACTTGGTGGCTTCATTTTCACAACACCCGTGGTTTAGGTATTGCTAATATTTTGGCCGGGATGCAGGCGGGATTTATTCGGTATGATACCTCCTTTGCTGGTGTTGGCGGATGCCCCTTTGTCCCCGGTGCAGCAGGAAATGTTGCAACGGAGGATGTTCTTCACATGTGTGATGAGATGGGGCTTCAAACGGGCATTGATTTGGAGCGGGCTATGGAGGTTAGTAGGGGATTGGTTCAACTTTTGAACCACGCCACAGACAGCTGCCTCCTCCGGGCAGGAAAGTCTAAGGAACTCATTCACCAAATACCGACCTCAAAGGGAGGTAATCAGGCTCAAAAATAAGATCTATATTTTATACAAATAGAATTTAGAAAAGTATGTAGCCCATATTTTTCTTAATAGCTGTTTAGGCACTGTTAGTACGGTGACTCTTTAAGTTGAGTGAAGTAGGGAGCAGCTTATCATTGGCGCTTTTCCCAAAAATGTTTTACGAACCAGCTGCGGATGAAACTCGTTAAACCTATTATGGTACAAATGACCCACACGCTGACCCACACGAGAAAACGAGTGGACGGAAACAACGGAGCAAAGAGTGCCGCCGACCTCATCCTTTTGGAGCAAAAATGGCCGGAAAGCGTTGAAAATCAAGGGCTGGAAGACTCCCAACCAGTTGGTAAGGATGAGGTCGGCAGTTCGAATCTGCCTAGCAGCTCCAAAAAGCCTTGAAAACTTCGGTTTTCGAGGCTTTTTTGTTGCAATTTTTGACTTTTTGGTGTGGGTCAACTATCTGACCCACACCGTAACCAAACATTGGCACAAGCTCCATATTCCTGGCTTTCCCGTACGGGGCAAAGCTGACGCAATTCACTGTGCCTCTTTTTATGAATTGATGGGAATAAGATGCAAAATAAATGCGCCTGTGTGACATCATGACACACAGGCGCATAAAGCAGAGCAGGAACGCTTGGCTTATCTGATTTTGTACTTTGCCTGAGCGCAGCAAGCCAGAAGCGACAGGATTAGCCAGATTATTGAATGGAAGTCAATGCCTTGCCAGCCTGCACTATTTCGTCAGCTGCTGCAGTCATTTTATCCGCAATGGCTTGGCCGTCCTCCTCACTGGCTGTTCCTTCCAATACGCCCTTCATAAGATCTACATATTCATCCAGGACATCGCCCATTTGCGTACAGGCATTGGCCAGACGCTCATGGGCTTCTGCATATTTCTCAGGGGGATTATCAATGGCCACAAAGTCATAATAAGGCTGCTCATACGCACGCAGTTCTTCCAGTGGTGCCAACAGAGCATCCAGATCCTCCTGTGAGGTAGCTGTTGACATGGTGGACATGATCTCTGCCATATCAGTACTGAAATCAGTTATGGCATCAGGCAACGCATTGACTTTCTCCATATAGGACGCTTCATCCATGGTATCGGATGTGGTATCAGGGGTTTCATTCTGTTCCACCTGACTTGTGGTATTGGGGTCTGTGGAATTGCTTTTCGCATTGCTGTCCCCTAAGCAGCCCGCCAGAGCCAAGACCAAAACGCCCACCAATAAAATTCCCAGCACTCTCTTTTTCATCATCCATTTCCTCCTCTAAACTATTTTCTGCTATCGATACCCCCCAGCAGTTACGCTTTTCTTACGCCTGCCTGCTCCAATGCGCTGGCGAGCTTTTTGGTGAACATTCCTGTGAGTTTGTGACTCTTCCCATCGGCTGTCGCCAGGGTAAGGCCGCCCATTCCCGCAGAGAAAGAAACAACTTGATCCAATGGATAGTCAAAGAAAAGGGTTAAAGCGTCAGTAAACACGACTCGCTGATCGGTGATATGCAGCTTACCCGGATTGGGCTTGGGCATAACGATCATCTGCTTTGTAATGTAGGATGCCGCTGCCTCGCCTAAAAGTTTTTCGTTTGCTCGCAGTTCCCACTTGTTTAACTTCATAATTTTTCCTCCTGTAAGATTTTATCTATTTGGTATCATCAGAGAGACCCGATGGTATCCTCCTATTATGGCTTCCCATCCTCCTGCGCTTTGCGCCGGACGGCCTGCTTGAATTTCCCGGCGATGGCCGAGCCGACGACCAGCGGAAGAAGCCCCACACCAGCGCGGATGGCCAAATCCAGCATCCAGCTAACCTTGCCATGGCGGTACATATCCAGCACAAACACCGGATCAACCTCATACTCCTCCGCCATTTGACAGAGCATGGTCGTTTCCTCCGCTGTTGCGTACCGGACATACCCTGTGGGCAGTTTCTCGCCAGGATGGAGCATGAGATAGTCGTCAAAGTAGACACAGACATAAGAGCCATCCTCCAGCGGGGCCAGATAATAACGGTTATAGGAGCCGGACGCCAAGAAGTCCAGCAAAAAGCCCCTGACCGAGGCAGAATCAGCGGTAGGAATATATTCAGAGATCGTAACCGTTTTCCTTACCCCGTTCCTGCGGCTGGTATGTTCCCCTGCGTAATCGGTATCCCGTAGGCGCAGCAGGGGTGCCTCAATCAGGCCCTCTTTGGACGCTGTGATGGGGCGGTTTTGAACATAAGAATCCTCTACATCGGCGTGGGTATGTACCACAGAAACCGATGGTGGCCCTGTCCTGTCCCCGTCCCGGCCCCCAGGTCATAAATCCAGCCTGTGGGGGCGCACATCATCAGCCATGCACCAAAGACAATTCCGAGTGCAATTTTCAAAATGGATTTGGGAGAATATGTTGTGTGCTTCACGGTTTCGCTTCACCTTTCACAATTATTAGGCTTATGGCCGCTTTCCTATGGCCTCCGGAGCTTCCTGCTTGCGGCACACACGGGTCTATCCATGGGCCTGCCGCGCCCGGAAATAACCTCTCCTATTGGTTTATGTTATGAGAGAGCGGCACGGGGACAAAAAATTGTGGAAGAGCACATTTCTGCTGACAGGCAGAAAAAAACAAGGGATCGTTCTTGAGAACGATCCCTTGCATGGGGGTTGTAGTTATATTCGCGCCCCGTCCGCACCTCACACACAGTTCTGGGAGCCCCCTGTCAGCCAGGCGGCGGTGGTTGTGTCTGCGTTGGTCTTACGGAGACTGTGGGAAGGGGATGGAGTCAATGACGGCCTTGATCTCCTCCCGCGTCAATCCACCGTAAATCATGGTCATGAACTCCCCATCATAGGTGGTGGCAGTCAGAGAGTCCAGATTGGAGAGAATATAGAATGTTTGACCGTTGTGATCATACTCCTCCACAGGAGTGTCGTCCTTTTCAAAGGTACCGGTATTGTCGGTCGGCTGCGTAAAATGCTGAATCACAACAGCATAGCTCCTGTCTCCCCCAAAGAAGTCCATGTGTGCGGATACGCTGTTGTGCAGCTCGTTGACTTCCAAATCTCCGGGGGTAAAGCCGTCGGGGTGCCATGTGGGGAACAGACCGTCCATTCCTATGGCCTGGAGGGCGGAGCGATAGGGGCCGGCATCCTCCAGGCCGGACTGATTCCCATCGGAGCCGGAGGTATTGTCGGAACCGGCGGAAACGAAGTGGAAAGTCTCATCGGTCCACTGGGCAATGGCCCCAAAGATATTCAGACCAGCGGCCTGCGCCACTATGCTGCTCAGGAGCAGTGCCGCCAGGACGGCAGCCAGCACGGCCAGCCGCTGCAGACGCCGGGCAGACCGGATCCAGGCCTGAGAGGGAGGGGTGGACGCCTGTTTTGCCTCGGATGCGGAACAAGCTTCCTCATCCTCAAAATCGTACAGGGAGCGGCCATCGGCATGGGGGCGGTATTGGGTCTGGAACTGCTGCCAGGCGGCGTCTGAATCGCAGGGCCCGTTTCGTTTGGCCAGCAGGTCCGAAATATACAAAATGGCGTTCAAGAAAGTAAGCAGAACATTATACATGGAAAAATTCTTTTCTTTTTTTGAAACGATGGTACACTAAACTGCGAATATACGGATGGATAAAGGGCGGTGAGACCGTGGAAGAGGAACAGAAGTGGATCCGGGACATTCAGCGCCGGGGGTCCCGGCAGGCAGCGGACAAGCTGGTGCGGGCCTACTACGACGAAATGTATCGGTTTGCATATCGTCAGCTGGGGCACAAGGAGGATGCCCTGGATTTGACGCAGACCATTTTTCTGGCGGTCCTCCGGGCGCTTCCCACCTTTGACGGCCGGAAAGCGTCCTTTCGTACCTGGCTGTACCGCATCGCTGTTCATAAGGCCATAGACTGCCGTCGGAGAGTTCATGGAAATGTCCTGCCGCTGGAGGAGACAGAGACACCTGGCCAGACTGACTTTGTAGCCCAGGTTCAGGACCGGGACCTGCTGGACCGCCTGGAAGCATACGTGGCCCAGCTGGACCCGGACACCCAGGCGGTGTATCGCCTGCGGCTTTACGGAGAGCGCACCTTTCCTGCAATCGCCGCCATTCTGGGTCAACCGGAAGCGGCGGTAAAAACCCGATATTACCGGCTGATGGCCCGGCTGCGAAAGGAGTTTGGATCATATGGAACGCTGGAATGAACCGATGCTGGAACCGTGGGAGCGGGAGGCCGCTATCTCAGCCATTCTGGACCGAGGAATGGTCTCGAAACCGGGTCTTGGACCGCTTCTTCACTCTGCCCTAAATGCCCAAGTGCTCTTCTTTGGAGTGGTTGATTGCATTTTCCTGAGCATTCTGGCGGCGGTAGTGCTGATGATCCCTCTGCTGGCTGCCGTACTCCAACAGGCATCCCCGGCCCCCATGCTCTTTTTGGCCTCTCCGGCGCTGTATGCTCTGCTGCTGGGACTGACAGCCTGGAAAGAATCCCAGTCCGGCCTGCTGGGCTGGAAGCAGACCTGCCGCCTGTCCCTCCAGGCGGTGTCCGCCCTGCGGATGGTGGTGTTCGGGGGAGGCTCCATCCTGGTGTGGGTGCCGGTCAACCTGTGGCTGTGGAGCGCTTTGGGGAGAGAACTGCCCTTAAGCTGGATGCTGGGGGTATCCCTGTCCAGCCTGTTTCTCTACGGCCTGCTGTCCCTGGTGTGCCTGGAGAGAATGGGACGGGGGCGGCTGGTGGCCCCGCCTGTTATCTGGATAGTACTGGGGGGACTGCTGCTGGCCTGGGACGAGGCGTCGGCCTGGCTGACCGCCCTGCCTGGGGCGGTGTTCCTGGTGCTGGCCGGGGCGGCCCTGGCCCTGTATCTGCTGGAATTAAAACGGTTCTGCCTGGGGCAGAGAGGAGGAGCGCGCTATGCTGTCGGTTGAACATGTGACCAAGCGTTACGGGAAATTCACCGCCCTGGAGGATGTGAATCTGGCCTTTGAGCCGGGGGTGTATGGGCTGCTGGCCCCCAACGGAGCAGGCAAGACCACCCTTATCAAGCTGCTGGCCACTTTGCTGTTTCCCACTGAGGGAAAAATCTTATGGGATGGGGAGGACATCCATGCCCTGGGGGCGGAATACCGGGGGCTGCTGGGCTATCTACCCCAGGACTTTGGCTTTTACCCCTCCTATACCGCCCGGCAGTTCCTCCGCTACGCCGCCGCTCTCCAGTGCCTGCCTAAAAGAGAAGCAGAACAGCGTATCTCAGAACTGCTGGACCTGGTGGGTCTGGCCGACGCGGCGGACAAGAAGCTGAAAACCTTCTCCGGCGGGATGCGCCAGCGGGTGGGCATTGCTGTGGCCATGCTCACCGACCCCAAACTGCTGCTGCTGGACGAGCCCACCGCCGGGCTGGACCCCCGGGAGCGGGTGCGATTCCGCAATCTGATCCACGCTCTGGCGGCCGACCGCATTGTGATTCTGTCCACCCACATCGTCTCCGATATTGAGACCATTGCGGGGCAGATCGTTATGTTCAAGGACCACAAGCTCTACTGCTGTGACAGTCCCGCCAAGATCTGCGCCCAGTGGAAGGGGAAGGTGTGGCAGGCGCCGGCGGGGGCTCGGCTGGGGCCGGAGCAGGTTATCCTCAGCGAGGGACAGAGTGAGGCTGGCCCGGTGCTGCGTGTGCTGTCCGACGTACCTCCGGCAGGGGCTGTCTCCGTCACACCCAGCCTGGAGGATGCCTTCCTGGCTATCTACCGGGAGGAGGGACGGGCATGAGGCTGGCGGTGTGGGAGTGGCGGAAGCTGTTCCGCCTGCCCGCCCTGTGGGTGTTTGTGGGGCTGTGCCTGGTGCTCAACGGATTGCTGCTGGCCTCTCCATCTGCCACGGACCGGGCCTTCTTTCACGATACCTCGTCGGATGCTGCTGTCCTGGGACAGCGGGTGGACGAGGATTTTTTGGCAGGGCTGGCTGCCCTGCCGGACACGGAGAACCGGGAACTTTTGCGCCAGTCGGTGGCGGGGCTGGAGAACACCCTGGAGAGCTACGACACCCAGGAGCTGACGAACTTCTATCAGAGTCTGATGGAGGGGGATAGCCTGGCCCAGAGTTGGATGGCCTGGAAATATGACCTGCTCCAGGAGCGGGTGGACCACCTGGCCCGGACCGGCGCGGCCCTGGATCTGTATGTGGGATCTATTACCCATGACAGCCATCAGTATCTCTATAATACTCTGTTTCGGGTGCTGGTCACCGAGAGTGTTCTGCTGGGCCTGCTGTGCGCCCTGTATCTGGTGGGGTATGAGGGTCTGAGCGGGACCCAATCCATGGCCTGCGCCAGCCGGGCAGGGCGGAGGCTGTGGCGGAGCAAGACGCTGGCTGCCCTGGCTGCTGCCTTGGGACTCTATGCCTTGCTGGCTTTGTTTACCCTGGGGAGCTACCTGCTGCTGTGGGACTACGGCGGCATTTGGGACAGCAGCGTATCCAGCCAGTTTAACTATTTTGTGGATATGCTTTACTCCCGCCCATTTCTTACCTGGGGGGACTTCACGGTGGGGAGCTATTTTGCCGCGATGATCGGGGCTGGGGGAGGGCTGGTAGCGGTCTTTACTCTCATGGGGGCTGTGGCGGGCCTGCTCATCCGGCACACCTATGGGGCGGCTATTGCTGCTGCGGCCTTCTGTGCCCTGCTGCTGGGGCTATCCTCCACCCTGGCCAATCTGGGGATGTGGAGCGCCTATCTGCTCACAACTTTTTCCCCGGTCTGCCTGTGGCTGGCCATCAACGGCTGGTTCACCGAATTGGGGCAGATCGGACTGCTTCCCTGGCAGGAGACAGTGGGTCTGGCCCTGAACCTGCTGGTGTGGGGTGGGTTTACTCTGCTGGCCCTGAGGCGGTTTGGACGAAAGGATGTGGCGTGAATGGTCCTGTTGAGATGGGAACTGAAAAAGATCTGGCGGCCCGGCCTGCTGCTGGCCATCGCCCTCATCGGAGTGGTGTTTTATCAGATCCGGACTGGCTTTTATCTGGAATATTTTAGTACCAGCAACGACCGGGGAGGAACCCAGGTCCAGCTGGCTTCCGAATGGCTGGAGCGCTACGGTACCACCATAGAGCCGGAGGAGCGCCCCTGGCTGGACGACCAGCTGACCGAACTGAAGGCGCAATTTGCCAGACAGTTGGCCAAGATCCCTGGGGCGGCAGAGGCGGGAATCGCCGACTATGAGAGCTATGCGGCCTGGGAGGAGGCTTACCATGACCGTACCAGGGCAGAGGAACAGACGCAGGAGGACTCCAACCTATATTGGAGCATTTACTATGACACCAACTTAAACATGGTGGAATCACTGCTCCAATTTATGCAGGAGTATGACAGCCTGGCTGGTGGAGGGTCGGCACTGGATTGGGGCGGATATGTAGGGCCCTATTCTCCGGCGCATGAGGCCAGTATCCGGCGGATCGAGCAGGTAGAGGGGGAAGGCGTCTATGGGTTTTTGCCCAGCACTGTAATCAACAACACGGATGAGTTCTTTCACTATTTTGCCATCTGGTGCACCTTCAGTGGGGTGCTGCTGTTGTCCCCCACCCTGGTGCGAGACGCCCTACGCCGCACTCGGGCCATGCAGTGGGCCTCCCGCCGGGGGCGGCGGGTGCTGAACGTCCAGATGGGAGCGGCCCTGTTGTCCGGGCTGCTGCTTACCCTGCTCAACTGCGCCGTCTACCTGGGACCCTTCCTGGCCACCGGAGCCCTGCAATTTCAGGACTGCCCTCTGGTCAGCGTGTGGCCGGGGACCCATCCCTGGTTCGACTGGACCTATGGCCAGTACCTGCTGGCCCAGCTGGGGCTGACCTTTGTGCTCACTTTGGCGGCCTGCGGCTTTACCGTGGCCCTTTCCCAGTTCAGCGGCAGCTATGTGGCCATGCTGCTCAAGGCCATTCCACTGATCGTGGTGCTGTGCTGGGGACTGGTGCCCTGGGTGATGATGGGAGCGGGGCGGTTTTCCAATGATCCTGTCCGGCTGACCGGCCTGCCGGGGACGGAGTTTATCTGCGGCGTCCTGGCCGCCCTGGCGGCGCTGGCCCTGTGCGGTTGGATCTGCCTGCAGCAGCGGCGGCGGGAACTGGTGGGGTAAATTATGTTTTTGCACACACGGGGAAAGGGCGGTTTTACTTCGTTTTCGCAACTATTTAACGATGTGATAATAAGCGGCCAACGCTTTGACCACACAACAAGCCGCAGACAGAAAAAAGCAGGCCTTCGGAGGCTTGCTGCATTGCTGCCGCATTAGCGCAACGACAACCCCCGACTAAGCATTATCTTAATGAGAGTAGGCTTAGCTGGGAGTGCTGACTCAGCGATGCAATGTTTGTAGGGGGAAATAGACCGAACATAACTTCCCTTACAGAAAAAGCCTTATTGCACTTGATATTTTTTCTCATCGACTTTTACTGTTAAAATTAGCCGCTATCTTAAGAGAAGTCGCATCTCTTAATACAAGATTTTTATCCGCGCTCATGTGACCCATCCCAAGCACATAGATTTTTTTCATCGTGTGAGTCTCCTAATTCTTCTATTGCTAAATGTGTCAGGCAGATGATTTTAAAATAGGGTTCGGCACTCCCGCCGAACCCTATTATTTTTCTGTGATTACAAGCGTAACATTACGTGCCTAAGGTGTACAGCATTACATGGCAACTTTGTTTTCCTGGGTATCGCTGACCAGACGTCCATCCTTGAAGGTCATAGCGACCCGGGCGGTGGCAGTAATATCTTCCAGAGGATCTCCATCCAGCACTGCGAAGTTGGCCCGATAGCCCGCCTTCACGTAGCCCACCTTGTCCGCCATACCGATGGCTTTGGCTGCCTCAGATGTAGCCGTCTTTAGGGCCTGGGCATTGCTCATGCCAATCTTGGTCAGGTTGACAAACTCCAGAGCATTGGAGCCGATGCGGATACCCAGGGTACCTGCGTCAGTTGAGAACGCCATCTTGACCCCCGCCTGGTAAGCCTTCTTGGCACTGGCCCAGTGACGCTCTGCAGTTCGAGCCAGCAGATCAACAACGGCCTGAGGTTTAGCATTCAGCAGCGCATCGGAAGGTGTGGGCGTGGGAGACAGCAGCGTGGGCAGCATGTACTTACCGGATTTGAGCATCATTTCAATGCCCTCATCGTCCATACCGGTGCCGTGAACCACGATGTCGCCGCCCGAGCGGAGAAAGCGCTTGATGGCAGTAGCTCCCCGCAAATGGGCATGAACAGGAACCGCATAGTTGTGGGCCTCGTCAATGGCGGCGGCGATCTCCTCCTCGGTAAAATCACAGGCCTCAGAATTGCGGCCGATCATCCGGATGGGCGGGCTGAGCTGAAGCTTAACCAGATCTACGCTGTGGTACATCAGATCGCGGACCGCCTTGCGCATGCCGTAGGGACCAAAGGGTTCCATGGAGAAGCCCACAAAATGGGCTTTATTGGTGGTGATCTGCTTGCCAGCAATCTGCAGGTCGGGGCCGGGGAAATATCCCTTGCCAATGGCCTCCTTCAGGGCACATTCCATATAGCTGTTTCCGCCGCCGTCCACTACGGTGGTAAAGCCAGCGTTGAGCATTCTGCGGCAGTTCAGCACGCCAGTATAGGCCACCGCAGCCTGGGCAGTGTCCAGCATTTCTCCACCGGGAGACGTAATGGCCATGGAGAGCTCCTTGTCCCGCACTTCCTCCAAAAGCATGTGCATATGGCAGTCAATAAAGCCGGGAGTCAGGGTACGGCCCTCCAAATCCACCACCTGGGCATTCTCATAGCTGCCCTGCGCCCAGGGCTTGACCTGCTCAATCATGCCGTTGCGAAGGACGACCATGTAATTTTTCAGCAGCTGATCGGATTCGCCGTCAAAGATGTTGACGTTTTTCAGAATCTTATACATATTCTATACCTCCTGTTGATTCACTTTGTTCTGCTTTCTGGCTTCCACTTTGCGGAAGTGCTTGTCCAGCAGTGCCACCATCAGGGGGCACAGAATAGAGGTGACCACACAGGCAGCGGAGCACTGGGCGGTTGCGGCGGCCGCATACGGAGCGAAGGTAGGATCGGCCTCCGCAATGGCGGCGGGGGTGGCAACGGAGTTGCCTGCCGCGGTGCCGGCGCAGGCGCCGATGGCAGTACGCTTCCTCAGGATCAGACAGTAGATAATGTCCACCAGCAGGCCGGAGAAGATCAATACGATTAGGCCCAGCAGGATACCGCCCACACCGGCTTTGATAATGGTAAAGAAGTTCATGCCGGCGCCCAAAACGAAGGACAGGAAAATGATTACCAGGGGCAGCGCCTTCTCGCACAGGGCCTTAAACTCCTTATCCAGGTTGCCCCAGACAATGCCGATAATGATAGGCAGGATGGTGGCTACCAAGGACATAAAGGGGATATCGGACATGCCGGTGGCACCCAGGGCCACCATGGTGAGGAAGGGACCGTCATTGATGGACAGCACGGACACCGCACCCACATCAGTAGAGTCGCCGAACCGGTCTGCCAGAGTGGCGTAAATTGACCCGGAGGAATTGGTCAGAGTTGCAATCAGGACGGTGGGGGTGATGCCTAAGAAGCCCTCAGGCCCAAAGGCATAAAACGCAGCCCAGCCCAGAGCTAGTCCCACCAGAAACTTAATAACTGTGAGAAGGGCACCCTTATACAGGGGCACACCAAGCTCATGAAAGCTGATAGAAGCGCCGCAGCAGATTAAAAATAGCCCCATCAGGCAATTCGTGCCGTCCTTTAACAGCCCAGTGGTAAATCCGCCGATGGTCAGGAAGCCGGGAACAAACGTATTTAATAGTGCGCCGGCAAGAAGGGGAATGACCATGACACCGCCGGGAATCTTATTCATAAATTTTACAATACTCATCGCCGTTTGCTCATCTCCTTAAATTCTGGTTTTTGTCTGCCTCTGTTTGAAACTTTATTTCGTCTGCGCTTTTACTGTGACCTTGGCACAGTCCTCATAGGCGCAGATCAGCGCCCCAAGATCCTGGTCGCCGTAGCCGCAGGAGCTGGCCCAAGTAAAAATCTGCTTGGTCAGCGCACTCATAAACATGGGACTTTTGACCTCTTTGCCAATGTCCAGGGCGATGCTTAGATCCTTGATAAAGATATCAATCTGGCCCCGAACTGCAAAATCCCGGTTCATAATCAGAGGCAGCTTGTCCCGGAATACATCGGAACAGCCGGTGCACTTGCTGATGACTTCATAGATATCCTCAGGCTTCAGACCGGATTTTACCGCATAAGTAACAGCCTCGGCGGCAATGGCCATACCAGTGGAGATCATAACCTGGTTGATACTTTTCATAACCTGGCCATTGCCGATGAGGGTGCTCACATGGTAGGTGGCATGCTTGCCCATGGCCAGGAACATATCATGCACAGTATCAAACACATCATCATCACAGGCGGCCATGATAATCAGCTCGCCGTTGATAGCGCCGGTCTTGCCGCCGCTCACCGGGCAGTCCACATACCGAATGCCCCGCTTGGCCACCGTCTCAGCCACTTCACGGGTCTGAGCGGGGGAGATAGTGCTGGATACGCACAGAATACTGCCCTCTTTCATGTAGGACATCAGGCCGTCCTCTGCCAGGACAACGGACTGAACCTGCTGATAGTTCATGACCATGACCTGAATGACATCGGCAGCGTCAGCCAGCTCCTTGAGACTATGCACGCCGTGGGCGCCGATTTCCTCTGTGCGCTGGATGGCAGCCGGGAACACGTCGTAAGTATAAACTTCAAATCCATTCTTGATTAGGTTATGAACCATATTGTAGCCCATATTGCCCAATCCGACAAATCCTACTTTCATTGTTATAACACCTCTGCTTCTCGTCTTATTTGCACAGGCTCTTCGCGGTGTCTACAATGTTCCCCACGGTGATGCCGTTCATGGCCAGCAGTTCTTCATAGGGGGCGGACTGACCGAACTGATCCTGCACGCCGATGCGGCGGACGATACCGCTGCCTTCCTCAGCAACCACTTCGCTGACGGCGCTGCCCAGGCCGTTGATAATGTTGTGATCCTCCACAGTGATGATCTTGCCGATCTCCTGGATGCACTTTACAACCGCCTCTCGATCCAGGGGCTTGATGGTGTGCATATCCAGCAGACGCACACGGATCCTCTGCTTCTGAAGCTCGTCGGCGGCCTCCTTGGCAATATGTACTGTGTCGCCGTTGGCAATGATGGCTACGTCAGAGCCTTCATAGATCTGGTGAGCCTTGCCGATAGTCAGGTCAATGGTTTCATCATAGACAAAGGGGATGGGGTCACGGGTGAAGCGCAGGTACACAGGACCTTGCCACTCAGCCGCTTTGCGGATGAGGTTGCGCGTGGCGTAGTAGTCCGCGCCCATAATAACAGTCATGTTGGGCAGGGTGCGCAGGATACCCATGTCCTCAATGGACTGATGGCTGGCACCGTCATTGGCAGGAGTCAGACCGCCGTGGGAACAGGCGATCTTTACGTTCTGGTTGGGATAGCAGATCTCCTGACGGATCTGCTCGGACATTCTCATGGAGCCAAACACGGCATAGGTGCTGACAAAGGGCAGCTTGCCGCAGGTGGCCAGGCCTGCTGCCAGGCCGCAGGCGCTCTGCTCAGCAATACCCACATTCACATGCTGGTTGGGGTACTTCTCGGCGAAGGGCAGGGTCTTACAGGACTTGCCCACGTCGGCGTCCACAATATAGATGTTGGGGTTCTCCCCGCCCAAAACAAGCATCTCGTCTCCGAATGCATCTCTCAGTGCCTTTCCGTTCATGCCTCAATACCCCTTTCCAGTTCTTCCATTGCTTGCTTGTACTCTTCCTCGTTGGGCGCTACGCCGTGCCACTTGACTACATTCTCCATGAAGGAGATGCCCTTGCCCTTTACCGTGTCACATACAATGGCCTTAGGCTTGCCGTTCTTTCTCCCGCGGATCAGATCCAGGGTGGCTACGATTTCCTCCATGGAGTGGCCGTTAATCCGGTAGCTCTCAAAGCCGAAGGCCTGGAACTTGGCCTTCAGATCCTGAGTGGGCATAATGTCCTTGCAGGCACCGTCATTCTGCAGACCGTTGTTGTCCACGAACACCACCAGGTTGTCCAGCTGGTACTTCACTGCCGCCTGAGCGGCCTCCCAGACCTGACCCTCGTCACACTCGCCATCGCCCACCAGGGTAAACACCCGGTAGCTCTTGCCGTCCCGCTTGCCGGCCAGGGCCATGCCGGTGGCACAGGAGATGCCCTGGCCCAGGGAACCGGTGCTGATATCAATACCGGGGCACTTCTTCATGTCGGGATGGCCCTGGAGAATGGAGCCTTTCTTGCGGAGGGTATCGAAGTAGGACGGATTAAAGTATCCCTTCAACCCCAGTGCGGAATAGAGAATGGGGCACACATGGCCCTTGGAGAGGACGAAGCGATCCCGGTCCTCCCACTTGGGGTTCTTGGGGTCGATGTTCATCTCCTTGAAGTACAGAGCGGTGACAATATCTGCCGCCGACATGGAGCCGCCGGGATGACCGGACTGGGCCTTGTAGATCATGGTCAGTGCGGTCTTGCGCATGATCTTTGCTTGCTCTTTGAGTTCGCGGATGGAAATCTCGTTCATGGTTTTCCTCCTCCTGACGGAAAAATTTGATGCGGGTCTGTCTTTTGCTGCCTTTGTTCTATTGTATCTTTGTTCTATTGTCCTACAATTGATTGTCACAAGAATACGCTTCTTAGTTCTAAAATGCAAGCGATTTTTTACAAGTTCCTGAACTTTATAGAGCCTGCACAATTTAGGTGTCATTCTTTTGGCGCATCCCACAAAGAGTAAGCATTGCATATGTGGCTATAAAAAGCCCCCTTTCCCGATTTCGGGAAAGGGGGTAGCCGCTGTTGCGTTTTACTTTATTTATAAATATCTTTCCAATAAAAATAGCTGTTTTTCAGAGAACTGTAAATTTTCTGGACATTGCCGGTACGCACCTTAGCCACTAGGTCATAGTGGGTGTCGATCAGGTACTGTTGATTGTTTTCTTCCAGTACCTTCTCAATGGTACGGACTCTGGAGGAATAGGTTAACTTGTTGATCATATCATGCTCTAGGGTAATCAGGCTATTTCCGGTAAGCTCTGCCAGCCGGTTGTGAAAAGCAATGTCGGCATCAATGATCTCCGTGACGTTGACTGGTTCTGCGCGGATGGCCCCTTCAATATTCCCAGCTAGTGCCTCCAGCTCCTGAAAGCTCTCCTCTGGCAGATGCCGGTCCGCCAAAAGCAGAAGAATTCCCATCTCAAAGACCTTCCGAAGGCCAATAAGTTCTTCATAGGAATCGTCTTTCTGCAAAATCAAACCATACAGCAGCGGATTGATCCCCTGGGGTTTAAAGGTGTCACAGACAAAAGTGCCGTTGGGGCGGCGGCTCTCCAGAATACCATAAGCGGTCAATGTACGGATAGCCTCCCGAACGGTGTTGCGTCCTACGCCAAAGGAGGCCGCCAAATCCGGCTCTGTGGGAAGTTTATCTCCTGGTTTTAACCTTTTGTCAATAATTGCTTGTGTAAGCCGATCAATGACCGCGTCAACCGTAGACACTACCTTGATCGGCCCCAGATCATTTATTTTACTCATTATATATACTCCTGGTTTTCTTCTCAGGTACTTGCTTTTTACTACATTATCGCTTGTTTTAATGTAAAAAGCAAGTAACAATCCACATGGAAGAGATATAGGAAGGAATTTTAGGGTTTGAATTTTTACCTGCTATTACAAATTGATTCTATGGTACGTTACATCTTGAAGTTTTATGTTAACTACATATCAAAATAGAATATAACAAGCAGTAAATAAAATGCGGGCTTCAGTGCAGTGATAAAACTCATAATTGTGCTCCATATGTCTTGTTTCGGTTATTGGATTTATTGCCTTGACCACACAAACAGCCACAGACAGAGCAAAGACGGGCCCCGAGGGTATTTTGCCTCCGGAGGCTCGTTGCTTTTTAGCCTGCCGTTCCGTCCTGCTGCAGCCGTTCTTTTTCTGCGGCAATTTCCACCTATTTCTCCGGGTTTGGCAGATGGCAGTTTGCGTCCACTCGAGGGGGAGAAAAGGAAGGTGGTTTGAGATTACCAATATCCTTGCCACCATCTCTGCGTTGAGAAACACCGGCAGAATGTCGTAGCTCTTGTAACCGAATTTTTGCATAGTTATCTCTTTTTTTGTGATTTGAACCATCGGCTCCTGAGCAGGAAACGTTTCACAGATTTATTGAGTCTGAGCATGCCCTCTCAATATATCCGTTGTTTAGAGAGTAGTTATACACCCTGTTTTTAGAAGATTGAAGATCAAATGATAGTATGAAATCTTTATCTATGGAAGCCAGTGTAACAGGAAAAGTGGACAGGTTATGTCTGCATCAAAAGAGAAGTTGCAGATAGAAAAACGGGCAGCGTTGCAACTTCCGCCTGGGAGAAGTCACAGCATGAGTATCCTATTTATTTTATTGATCTGTATGGAATGAAAATCATTTTTCCTTATGATAGGCAAAAATCTGTTGCCGTATGAGAAGATGCAGACCTTTACAAAATAGGAAATCTATATGACAATTCCGGGAATCGACTTTCTTATTTTGAGAATCTATGATAAACACAACAGTTCTCTTTCTGTAAAAACTCCTGTTAAAGACATAAAATTTGAGGAGGCTATTACCATGCTGGATAAATTAATTGTTATGTTGACCCACAATGATGTTACAGTCCCTGACGCAAAGACAATCTTTCAAAATACCAAGGATCTTCCTGTGGCCAACTGGGGCTTTAAGGATGTGGGACTGGAGCCCACTGATATGAAAGAATTGTGTGGTCTAATGAAGCAGGCTGGTAAGACCACTTTCCTGGAAGTGGTCACTTACGCTGAAGAGGAATGCATGCGGGGGGCCAAGTTAGCGGTGGAATGTGGGTTTGACTGCCTGCTGGGCACGATCTTCTATGACAGCGTAGCGGAGTATGTAAAGACTACAAACCTGAAGTACTATCCCTTCGTGGGTAAGGTCTCTCAGTCCCCCTCTATTCTGGAGGGCTCCGTAGATTTGATGCTGGCCCAGGAGAAGGAATATCTGTCCAAGGGTGCTGTTGGCGTAGATCTACTGGGTTATCGCTATGTGGATGGAGATCCCAATGTGCTCTCCGCTGCCTACATCAAGGCTGCTAACTCCCCCACTGTTCTGGCTGGCAGTATTGGCTCTGAGGAGCGTATGAAGCTGGTCAAGCAGATGGATCCTGCCTACTTTACTATGGGATCTGCTCTGTTTACCAAGAATTTTGTAAAGAATGGTTCGTTCCGGGATAATTTGGAAGCAGTTATCAAATTCCTTCAGACTATGTAAGAAGGGAGAATACACAATGGCAAGCATGAAAACCGGAATTCTGGCAGTTGCCAGTCACTATGAGAGCGGCGGTCAGCGAGCGGAAGCCCTCCTTGACGATGCAGTAAACGCCTTGAGAAAAAAGAGTGTTGATACAGTCGTGGGTGATAAGGTGGTATGGGATGCCGCCGATGCCATCGATGTGTGCAAACAGTTCAAAGACGCGCAGGTAGATTCTTTGACTATTATTCTCAGCACTTGGGTAACCGACTCTCTGCTCTATGTTCTGGTACATGAAGTGCAGGTGCCGGTAGTCTTTTGGGCGGTACCCTATACGGAGACTTTTTCCATCGGCTGCGTCCAGCACTTTGGAAGCGTACTGACCGCCCATGGCATTCCATATGAGTATGTTTACGGTTTGGCTGACGATGCAGCGGTGGTGGAGAAAGTAGTTAAAGTGGCCCAAGCGGGCAATGTCATAAAACGAGTGCAGAATATGAAATTGGCCCTGGTGGGACCACGGCAGACCTGGCGGGTGGCCGGTCCACAGGACACCACCAACGAAGAGTGGGAGTTTTCTCAGAAGTTCGGCGTTACGCTTGTCCATATTGAGATGGAGGAAATCCTAGAAGCTGCTGGTGCAGTCAGCGACCACGAGGCTTCCCAGACGCTGAAATGTCTGAAAAAGCGCACGGGAAAGATTCTTGCGGCTCCTGAGACGATGCTCCGCATGACCAAGGTATATCTGGCAGTGAAGCGAATTGCAAAGCGTTACTCTCTGGACGCACTGGCTGCCGAATGCTATCCTCTCTACAGCGGACTGATGAATCTGCCCTCTAGCTGGCTGGCGGATGAGGGACTGATCTTAGACACCGAGGGGGATATCGGCCATACCATGGTAATGTACATACTTAACCAAGTTGCCAAGGGTGGTGCTACCGCACTGGGCGAGGTGGGCAGCATCGATGATGAGAACAACATCCTGTCTCTTGCGCATGAGGGAAGTACAGCCCACTCTCTGGCTTCCGGTTTGGACCACGTCCAGATTTCTCCCAGTGGGGATAGCGGAGCCTTTGTAGGCCTTTCACTGCGGCCCATGGACTGTGTCACTATCTCCAGTATTCAGGGCAACGGCCATAACGGATATCAAATCTTAGTAGACAAGGCTAGTGTGGTAGAGGCTGCCCATGAGGAATGGGTTCAAGGGGGGGAAAAACTCTTGGTGAAACTTCAGGTCAACCAGAAGGCCAGTCTGATGGTCCAGCGGCTGATGGAACTTGGGCTGGATCACCACCTCTTGGTAAAGGAAGGGGACCATACAGAAATTATAAAGCTGATCTGCAAATATATGGGCGTCAAGGCAGTATGTACACGTCGCCCCTGCGTGTGATAAAAAAAAGTCGGCCTTCTGGCCGACTTTTTTTATTCTGCGATAACTTCTGGGATTGCAATAATATTTCATTCTACATCTACGCGATAGTCTGCAGGGCTACAACCTTTCAGCTTTTTAAAAATCTTATAGAAATAGCTGTAGTTATTGAAGCCAACCTGTTCTGCTGCCTGATTGACCAACACTCCACGTTTGATGAGAATAGCGGCCTGCTCAATGCGCTTTTCCTGAATGTAGCTGACTAAAGTCTTATTGGTAAGTTTTTTAAACAAGTGGCAGATATAGGACTCGCTGTAATTGACTTGTTGGGCTAACTGCTCCAAGGTAAGCTTTTCATTTAGATGCTCGTTAATGTACCGAATGAGCTGGGCGATAATGGAAAGGTGGTTGGAGTCGGTGGCGCTGTGCCGGGCTTCTACAAAGCAATCACTATAGATGTAAGATAGCAAGTGATGGACCAGTGCTTTCTCTAGAATATCCCGTCCATTTTTCAAATTAACATTGCGGTATTCGTCCAAAAGAGTAATGTACTTCTGAAAACCCTGATTTTCCACATGGAAGATCCGGTGGTGAGCTCCGGCCTCATTAAAGATATCCAGTAGATTAGAGGCCGGTGTACTAAAAGAAATTAACAGTCCGGGATCAATACAGACGCTGAACCGTTCATAGAAATCAGTTTTCGTATTTACTAAAGTGTGTGGAGTGAAGAGATCAATGAGCACAATATCTCCACGTTTGACCAGATACTCTCCATTTTTTATCCGGAAGGTACCAGCACTTCCAAGATAGATGACAAACTCATAGAAATCGTGGTAGTGCATCCGGGAGAGTATTTCATTTTTTGGACTGCGCAAAAGGCAGGTATAATCCCCTTCGTAGATACTGGATTTAGAAATAAATTCGGCCTGCACCACTGAGATCGCCTCCATTTAATCAATCAAATGGTAGCAAATTAAACTGAAGAAGTCAATCGCCTTCCTGTTTTTTGTGACTGAATGCACAATCTGGTGTGGAGGGAGTGTGAGGCAAAAGATGAAAGAAAAGGAAAAATGGATTGGCAGCAGTGTACTGCTCCTGGCCGCAGTAATCTGGGGAGTCGGATATGTTGTCATCTCTGACTCTCTGACTCTGGTAGATGTCCACTATCTCATGTCGTACAGGTATCTCTTGGCAACGGCTGGAATGGTGGTAGTATTCTGGCGGCAGTTGCCGAACATCACATACCCCATGGTGTGGCATGGGGCAGTGCTGGGAGCCCTGCTTTATTTTAGTCAATATGTGCAGACGGTTGCTTGTGGGTATACAACGGCGGGAAAAGTCTCTTTTATTACAGGGCTTTATATGGTACTGGTCCCTCTGTGCGGAGCTGTAGCCTTTCGCCAGAAACTGCGTCGGGGGCACTGGATCGCCCTGTGTCTTGCGTTGCCTGGGCTGTTCCTTTTGACCGGTGCGGGAACTGGAGTAAACTGCGGGGACGCCCTAGCCTTGGCAGGTAGTTTGGGATTTGCAATTCATATGTTGTGCTCCGAGCGGTATGTAGCCCAGAGCAGTGCGGTATTGCTGTCCCTGTTGCAGTTTACTTGGGCGGCAGTCTTTTCTACAGCAGTGCTGCTGCTTAGCGGCAGGCCTTTATGGATCCAAGAAATGACGGCAGGAATTGGCATGCGCTTTCTTTTTATGGGTTTAGTCAGCACGTTATTGGGCTTTCTCTTACAGATGTGGGGGCAGGAACAGGTACCGGCTTCTTTGGCCTCTATGCTTCTGGCCACCGAAGCACTGTTTGGACTGTTCTTTTCAGTGCTACTGCTGGGCGAGACACTTACCTCTAGGATGGCCTTGGGCGGATCGCTTATGCTGGCTGCCATTTTTGTGGCAGAGCGAGCGGCTGGCCTATCTTTATCTTCGATACAATAGTAGGGCTTCGGATTTTGCGCATAGATTTCTAATCTTGCTGTAGATTGAAAGCACCACTCACAAATGTGCCGAAACAGAAGGAAGCAGAACAAAATAGGAAAATATAAATACAAGAAAGTGAATGGAGAGAGAAAATATTTTTTGGTAGAATTATGGCAACAGAAAGGGAAAACTGCATAAAAATTTAGGGATATTGTAAGGCGGAAAAGGAGTGTCCTCCATGAAAAATTATTTGGTCCCTGCACGGCCGCTTCAAGATTATGTACAGAAAATTTTTGAGGCTGTCGGATTATTGGAACAAGAAGCATTGTGTGTAGCTGAGCTTTTGGTCCATGCTGATCTGCGGAATGTGCGCAGCCACGGCGTACTCCGAACGGTCCCCTACGTGGAGAAGATCCAGCAAGGAGGAGCATCTTTAAAAAGTCAGTACCCAGTGGTTTTTGAAACCGCAAATACTGCGGTTATTGACGCAGAAGGTGGCCTGGGTGCTCTGGCAGGAGAAAAGGCAGTAGTCCTGGCTCGGGCCAAGGCCAAAGAGCACGGCATAGGCATGGTGGTGGTTCGCAATAGCAACCACTTTGGTATGGGTGGTCATTGGGCCCTGAAGCTGGCAGGAGATGACATGATCGGAATGGCCTGTTCCACTACCGACTTAACTATGGGGCCTCCTGGGTGCAAAGAGCCCTTTATGGGAAATAATCCCTTTGCCTTCGCCTTCAAAGCGACAGAAAAGTTTCCAGAAGTCTGTGTGGATATGGCCACCAGCGGCGTAGCTATGGGAAAGGCCAAGGACCTGGCCAAGCGTGGCATGCCTGTTCCATCTGGCTGGATGCTGGATAAGGAAGGAAATGACACTACCAGAGTAGAGGACTGTTACATGATGGTTCCCATGGCAGGACACAAGGGGTTTGGTATCGCGTTTGTAATTGAACTGTTTGCTACCCTGCTCTCCGGCGGTGTTCTCTCTCCTGACGTAAATAACCAGGACCTGGCCGATACCCCAGAGTTGTCTAGTCAGTGCTTTGCCTGCTTCAACATCGCATCCTTCCGGGATTTGGAGGCCTTTCAGACTGATGCTGCGGAGTATATTGAGCGGCTCCACCAGCTGCCCATGAAGGACGGTGCCGGGGCGGCCAAGTATCCGGGAGAGATTGAGTATTGTCACAAGCAGGAAAATCTCGTCCAGGGGGTGGTTCTGCCCGAAACCCTAACCAGTGACTTAATCCACTTGGGCAGAGAATTTGGTTTGGACGGACAGTTCTTGCAGGCTAACGAGACATCGCTGAACTAAAAAATTCAATAGAATAACAGACAAAAATAAAGGATAATACAAGCATTTATTCAGGAGGAGACATCAATGGAAAACAAGATCCGCAAGTTGCTGAAGGAAGGCAAGGCCACCGTCAACACCCGTATCTGGAGTACTTGGCCTACCACCGCGGAGGCTGCTGCTGTCTGCGGTGGGTTTGACTACCTGGAGTTCCTGGCTGAGTACGCCCCCTATACCCTGCCTGAGCTGGAGAACTTTGTGCGGGCCTGTGAGCTCCACGACTGCGGCTCCATGATCAAGGTTGACTTTCAAAACCGGGGCTATGTCGCGCAGAAAGCCATTGCCATGGGCTTTCAGGCAGTGCTGTTTACCGACCATCAGACTGCCGACCAGGTCCGGGAGACTCTGTGGCTGGTCTCTCCCGAGTGCCCAGAGTATAAGGGCCGCTTTGGTTATCCCAACGCCCGCTGGCTGGGCTATAACCCAGAGCCCAAGCAGATGGAATATGCTGCGATGAATGCCAGCGCGGTGAAGGCATTTATGATTGAGAAGAAAGAGGCTGTAGACAACATTGAGGAAATCTGCTCTGTCCCCGGCGTAGACATGGTTCAGTTTGGACCCTCTGACTATTGCATGAGCTTGGGTTGGAACTGCGCCGATCACAAGGACGACATTGCCAAAGCGGAGCAGCATGTCATTGAGGTGGCCTTGGCCCACGGCGTCCAGCCCCGGTGCGAAATCTACTCCCTGGATCAGGCCCAGAAGTATATTGATATGGGAGTACACCATTTCTGTATTGGCGACGAGTTTGACATTCTGAAAGACTACTGGACGAACGTGGGCGGGAAAATGAAGAATATTGCCGCTAATCTGTAAGAATTTATTTGCTCTCGCCTTCCTAGGGAGGGGGAGAGGAGGGGTGAGGAAGGAGGAGAATTCATGAAGTTGCTGATGGGATTGGACATTGGCACTACCGCCCTGAAGGCGGCGTTGTTTGACACAAAGGGGACGCTTTTGGCGGTCACTACCCAGGAATACCAACTGCTGACCCCTCAGGTTAATTATGTGGAGGAGCCTGCGGAGGTATACTGGAACGCCTTCCGGGATGGGGTGACGGACTTGAAAGAAAAGTACCCCCTGTCCCCATTGGATGAGATTGCTCTGGCTATCTCCGCCCAGGGCGAAACCCTGTTCTTCCTGGACAGCGAAGGATATTCTCTGCGTAACGCCATTGTCTGGATGGATAACCGAGCCTTAGATGAAGCACAGGCACTGAAAGTACACTTTGGTGACGAAACTTGCTACGCCGTCACGGGTCAAGTAAGTTTTGAGCCTTGTTGGCCCGCCTCTAAAATCCTCTGGGTCAAAAACCATGAGCCAGAAGTTTTTGCTAAAACGGCCAAGTTTCTGCTGATCGAGGATTACTTTATCTACCGTCTGACAGGCAAGTTCTCTACGGAGGGCTCACTGGTGTGCTCCTCTACCTATTGGGATATTATCCATAAGGCATACTGGTCCAAAATGCTGGAGTTTATAGGGATTACTGAGGCTCAGCTGCCTGAAGTTCTGGAGTCCGGCGAGGTAGTGGGACAGATTCTTCCGCAGGCGGCTGCCGATGTGGGCCTGCCTGAGAATGTCACCGTATGTACTGGTGCTCTGGACCAAGCAGCCGGTGCCATCGGAGCGGGCAACGTAAAGGAGGGCATGTTCTCGGAAACCATCGGAGCTGCCCTGGCTATCTGTGCACCTGTCTCCCGTCCGGTGTTTGATCCTAACCGCCGGATGCCTTTGCACTATTTTGCGGTGCCAGACACCTATATGATCCACACATTCACCAACGGGGGCATGACCCTGCGGTGGTTCCGGGACAAGTTCTGTCCAATTGAGATGGAGGCCCAAAAACTGGGTTTAGACGATGCCTACAACATGATTAGCAAACAGGTAGCCCAAATTCCTGCTGGCAGCGACGGCCTGCTGATGCTGCCTCATCTGGCGGGTTCCAACGCTCCGGACGTCAATGCCAAAGCTAAGGGGGTCTGGTTTGGTTTTACTCTTCAGCACACCCGGGCCCACTTTATGCGGGCGGTAATGGAGTCTCTGGGATATATTGTCCGGCGAAATATTGACTCCCTGGCCGATATGGGCATTCAAGTAAAGGAGATCCGAAGTTTGGGCGGCGGCTCCAAGAGCAAAGTCTGGAACCAAATCAAGTCGGACATCAACCAGATTCCGTTAGAGACGGTGGACTCCGTGGAGGCTGCTTCTTTGGGCGCTGCTATTCTGGCGGGCAAGGCCGTGGGTGTTTTTGAGGATATCCAGGACGCCGTCTCTAACATGGTTCAGGTAAAGGAGCGTACCCAACCAAACCCGGAGCGGAAAGCGGTTTATGATGAGGGTTACGCCATGTACCGAAAGTTGTTTGACGATCTGAATCAGTGCTTTGCCAGATCGCTGTGATTGGAAATCTACATGGCCTATGATATAGGTTTAAAAATGTGCCACTATTACTGCGGGAGGCGCTACACGGTATGCAGAAAATCCTGATTTCCCAGTGGGTACCCGCTCAATGCTTAGTCCCCTATGAGGGCAAGTTTACATTTACCGTCCCCAGCGCGGAAAAGTATGCCTTTTCTTATGAGGAACTGCTGGAACAGATTCCGGACTATGATGGCTGCCTAATTCTAGATAATGATGGAGACCGGCGCCTGCTGGAGGCAGGCACAAAATTAAAGGTGATTGCCAATTTTGGTGTAGGTTATGACAATATTGATTGGATGTATGCCACAGAAATCGGACTTCCGGTAGTCAATACCCCGAAACAGGTTACCGAGGCTACCGCAGAGCATACGGCTGCTCTCATTATCGCAGCCATGCGAGGTATTGCCCGCTACGACCGCGAGGTGCGCTCGGGAATCTGGAACAGTCCGAACTTTTCCGACCGGGATACTCAGTTAGAAGGAGCTGTGCTGGGCATTTTAGGCTTTGGACGAATTGGAAAACGTGTTTGTCGGAAAATGCAGGGGCTTGGAATGACCGTGTTGTATTACGATAGGGTTCGAGCGGATATGAAGGTAGAGCAGGAGTATGGGGTGACTTATCTGGATTTCCAGCAGCTTCTCCAGGTATCCGACTGTATTACGCTTCATATGCCGTACTCTTTGGAAAACTATCACCTATTTAACCATGAGACATTTCAAAAAATGAAGTCCTCTGCCTACTTTGTCAATTGTGCCAGAGGAAGAATTGTGGACGAGCAGGCGCTGGCCAGTGCGCTTCGGAAGGGGGTAATCAAAGGAGCTGCCTTAGATGTGTTTGAAAACGAACCGCAGATTTGTCCGGAGCTGTTGGAATTAGATAATGTAATTCTCACGCCCCATGTTGCCAGCTTAACAATGAAAGCAAGGCTGGGAATGTGCAGGGAGGCTCTGGAAGGAATTGCCGGTGTACTAAATGGAGAAAAACCCTATAATGTAGTAAACCCGCAAGTTTTAAGATGAATGGAGTAAAAAAACACATTTAAAAGAAAGGAAGGAACTGAAATGTTAAAGAAGATGCTCTGTATGCTGCTAGCCTTCTCTATGGCAGTTGCTCTGGTTGCCTGTGGAGGGGATACTTCCTCCAGTTCCGGCGGTTCCGGCAGTGGGACGGTTACCATTAAACTATGTCACACAAATCCCTCAGGCTGTGCAGCTTCCGATGCGATTCAGATGTTTGCCGACCGGGTGACAGAGGCCTCCGAGGGCAGGCTAAAAATTGAGGTATATGCTGATGGCGTTATGGGGGATGACCCAGAGATTAATGAGCAAATCTTTAATGGCGCGTATATGATGAACTACTCGGATCCTGCCCTGTTGGAGTCCTACTATCCTGAGTACTCCATTCTTATGGCTCCTTACTTTTATGATTCCTATGAAGAGATTGCAAAGGTGGCACAGAGCGATTTCGGTAAGAGACTTCAGCAGGAATGCAGAGAGGCTGGACTGATGGTGCTGGATGGGATGAGTGGTTACTATGGATCCCGTCAGATTATGTCCAAGGGATTTGCGGTTAACACCCCTGCTGATCTGGTCGGTAAAGATTTCCGGATGCCAAACCAGTCCACACAGCTGGAGATGGCGGAAGCCTGGGGTGCTAACCCTGTAACGATTTCCTATTCGGAGACATACAGCGCCTTGCAGCAGGGAGTGGTGGACTGTGTGGAAAATCCCATCGGGTCCCTTTACTCCGCCTCCATGTATGAGGTATGTGACTACATCAACATTACCAACCACTTCTATGCTGTGAATGGGCTGGTAATGAGTACGAAGGTTTTTGAGAGCCTGGATGAGGATCTGCAGCAGCTCCTGCTGGACGAGGCTGCTGATTTTGTGGAGTACAACACCCAAATGGTGGTGGACGAAGAGGATGACTGCCTGGCTGCTATGGAAGAGGCCGGCTGCACTGTTAACAGGGATGTAGATATTGAGGCCATGAAGGAAAGCGCCATGAAGGTGTATGAGGTTCACGGATGGTCTCAGGAACTGATTGATGAGGCCTTTGCTACCTTGGCTGAGATCCGCGGCGAGGCATAAACCACCCAGAAAGGAGCCCTGCGACGGCGGGCGTATAGCCCGCCGCAGGGTTCCCATGTTTAAAGGAAGGGATTTCTATGCGCATCCTAAAACGAATCTTTGTCAATTTTGAGGAAGTGGTGGCAGGGGTTGCTTTATTTGTAATGACAGCCTTTGTGTTCCTAAATACATTTGGCCGACTTATTTTTAATAAAAGCTTTGCCGCTTTGGACGAGTTGTCCTATCTCCTATTTGCCTATGTGATTTTTGTAGGTTCCAGTTCCCTCTATAAGCGGTATGGGCATGGCGTCATCGACTTGCTGGTTCGACTGTTTCCGAAAAAACTGCAGGCCGCGATCAGCGCTGCAGTATCAGCCTTGTTGGTGTTTATCTGTGGGTTGACGTTTTTCCTGAGTTGCGGCTACTGCGCTCAGTCGTGGACACGGTATAGTCAAACACTTAAAATTCCCCAATCATATACCTCTTTCGCGTTGGTATTAGGATTCTTTTTTATGACAATTCATTCCATATTTTTCCTGAAAAATGTGCTGACTAGGCATGATTATTTTCATGAGCTTCCCATATACAAAGGGATTTTTATTGTAGATTCTGTTGAGGATATGGTGGAAGATACGAAACTTCAACAGGCAAGTGAAAAGAGCTCCGACGATACAAAGCAAACGGGAGGTGAGCAGAAGTGAATCTGTGGCCTATTCTTATTGTGTTTGCGTTATTCTTTTTGGGAGTTCCAGTCGCTTTTGCCATGATGTTTGCCAGCTTTATTTACTTTACTTTTATGTGCGATGGAGTAAACCTCTTCACCATGGTGTCCGCCCTGCTGGAGCAATCGTCCTCCTTTACCATGATGGCGGTTCCATTCTTTATTATGGCCGGGTCAGTAATGAGCTACGGCGGTGTGTCTACGACGTTGATGGACTTTTGCGATATGATTACCGGCCGTATGCGGGGAGGACTGGGTGCGACAAACACGCTTTTGTCTACCTTTATGGGCGGTATGTCTGGTTCCTCCTGTGCAGATGCGGCGTTCGAGGCGCGGATGCTGGTTCCGGAAATGACAAAACGAGGCTTCTCTCTGGGATATTCTTCTGCCATTACAGCTGCTACCAGCTGCATTACCCCCATTATCCCGCCTGGGATTTCTATGGTAATCTACGCCACTGCGGCTAGCTGCTCAGTTGGTAATATGTTTTTGGGTGGCTACGTCCCCGGCCTGCTGATCTGTCTGACAATGCTGTTTCTAAATTGGGTTATTTCCAAACGACGTGGATATAAACCTACACGGGAGACCAGGCCGACAAAAGCGGAGTTTTTGCGGCAGACCGGAAAGTCTATGTGGGCTCTGCTGCTCCCCATTTTTATTATTGTTGGCTTGCGTATGGGGTATTTTACTGCTACAGAGTGTGCTGCGGTAATTGTAGTCTACTCTGCACTAGTGGGAACCTTTGTATATAAGCGCCTTCGATTAAATCACGTGAAGAAGATTTTGGTGGAATCTCTTCAGAGCACCGCCAGTGTGCTGATGATTCTCTCCGCGGCCAGCCTGTTCTCTCGTTACATGCTCTGGGAGAACATTCCTCAGAAAGCTGCTGCTGCTTTGGCGGAAGTTGCCACGTCGCCAACTATCTTTATTCTGATCGTGGTACTGATCATGTTTATCATGGGTATGTTTTTGGATACCGCTGCTGCCTTGGTAATCTTGCCGCCGCTGCTGATTCCAGTGGCTGAGTCTCTGGGCGTGGATGTAATTCACCTAGGTATTGTCATGGTACTTATGGATACCTTGGGCGGTATTACGCCTCCGTTTGGTGTGATGATGTTCACAGTTATGGGGGTAACAAAGGTGAAAATGAGCGATTACTTCAAAGAGGGCTGGCCATTGATCCTTGGAGTTATGGTAATCTGTGTGTTTATTGCTGTATGCCCCATTGAAATGGCAGTCGTTAACTTCTTCAGTTAGGGGATTAGGTTTATGCAGGTATCAGCTGAAATTAAGATTGCTATGTCCACCCTGACCAACGGTGTGTACATCCTGGGTGTCCATACCCCGGAAAAGGACAATCTGATGACCGCCGCTTGGCTGAGTCAAGTCTCTGGGATGCCCCCCACTCTGGCAGTGGCGGTGAACTCCAACCATCTGACTGCTCAGATGATTCCTCAGGCCAAAGGCTTTGCTGTAAGTGTGCTGTCAACAGAACAGAAACAGCTGGCCCTGTGCAATGGACGGGTGTCTGGCCGGGAACGGGACAAGTTGGTGGATACTGTTACTGTTTCCAGCCCGGCTGGCCACCCCTTAGTGGCTCAAGCCGTGGCTCATCTGGAGTGCAAGCTGACGGAAACCTTGACAGTCAGTGACCATACCCTGTTTATCGGTCAGGTGATCTGGAGTGAGGCATCTGAGGGACAACCCCTGCTGTACCGTGAAAAAGAGTTTTTTGGATAAAAAGGAGACGGCTTATGAATGTAATCAGACCTGACCAGGCACAGTTTTTCCTGGATGGCCAGGAGGTATGCCGCCAATATGTGGTTACTGGAAAACTCACCTTTGGTACCTCCACTTTGCTGGCAGGGCAGACCGGCGGTGTGGACCCAGGGCACCCGGATTCTCATGAGATCTTTTACTGCAGCCGGGGCCATGTGGCGGTCTTTAACCCCACCAGCGGCAAGTATTATGAGTTGCACGAGGGCGATATCCTCTTGATTGAAGAGGGCGAACCCCACCAGATTTCCAATATCGGTACGGAGACCGCCGTAGTTACCTGGAGCATGGGGCCCAGTATGGGGTGAGCTGTAACTGTATTATAATTATAAGAAACCGCCAGTTCGTTTAGTCGGTTTTTAAATGTTGATTCTTGTTCTCAAGTGGTTGAGACCATTTGGGATGGTGGGTAGATTCAAATATTTGAGAGAGTATTTCTTCTCAAAATTGCTGCTGGAACTCCCCTCTGCTTGATGCCGCAGAGGGGAGTTTCTATGTTGAAAATCATTGTATCAGTATTTTGATACACGATTAGGATATACAATAAACTACATGAATTGTGAGTGGTAGCTTTCTTGGTTATACAGCGTATCAAAGACACCTGCTGTTTTTACATTGCCTAGATAGAAGAAATCTCAAAAAAGTGTTGTAGTTGTATTGATTGAAGGAGTGGTAATGGATATTATCAATAAATTAAAAAGACTGCGTACTGGCATGAACAACGGAAAGTATAAAATGTAAGATACTTATTTAACCACACAACAAGCCGCAGACAGAAAAAAGCAGGCCTCCGGAGGTGATTTGCCTTCGGAGGCCTGCTTGCTGCAATTAATCCATCTGCTGAAGCAAACGGATAAACTCTTTGGACAGGGAAGAGAGAGTATCTGGATTTGCACACACATAGTACATAGAGGAGTCAGCGTCCCCTTGCAGCGACTGGATCAGCGGAAAAGACAACGGGAGAGAGACCAGGCCTCGGGATATCTCCTGATTCTTCACCGGCTGAAATCCAAAACTTAACGCATCGGTACGTAGAATAATGTCGTGATATGCGGCGCGGCTGAACACATATATGATTTGCTTGATTTTCTTCCACGCCAGGGATTGGATTGCATATTCATACTGAGAAAAGCCGTTGGCACAGGAGTCAGTCAGAACTCGGCTGGGGTAGAGGACAAAATTATAAGGAAGGATGTCTTCCAATTCGACAGGACGGTTAAGACGGGAAAGAGGGTGGCCGACTCTGACAATGAGATGAAGCCTCATGTCACAAAGTTTCTGGTAGAAGAGTCCATGATTATGCATAAGGGCCTTATATGCTTGTTGATTGGAATTGCTGAGAATCAGAAAACCCAGTTCAGAGGCGTTGGAAGATACATCTTGAATGACGGAGTAATTATCCGATTCCCGGTAAAAAATACGCAGACATTCCTCTGCATGCGCTTGATATAATGATAAAAACGCTTCCGCAATATGCGAGGAGCAGCAGCTGGAAAATTGGAAAAAGCGTACATCCTGGATACTTTGCATGCGTCGATCCATTTCTTCTGCTTCTGACACTATTTTTTGGGCCAGAGCAAGAAATGTAACGCCGCTTTCCGTGGGGGTCAGACCCTTTTTGTCGCGGCGAAATATAGTGATTCCATATGTATTTTCTGTCTCCTGGAGAATCTTGCTGAGATAGGGTTGAGAAATATAGAGGCTTTTAGCAGCGGAGGAAACAGAGCCTTGATTTGCCAGCTCTAGGATGTATTTCATATTTTGAATATTCATAATCCTCTCCCCTATAGCAGTGAAATAATATTTGAGGGTAATAATTATTGGGAATATACCATGAAATAATAGGAATAGAACCGATGGAAAAAACGAAAATCATTACAAGCAGGAGATGGTTCAAATGACAAAAAGTAGATTCATCCATAGGAAAACAAAGGAAGGGTGAATCACATTTTAACCACAATTTTCGATTTATTTTTCAATAATATCAAAATATGCTTATATTTTCAAGCAGAATTCAAATGTGGATTTTCAAAAAAGAAGTCCGGAAGCAATAGCATCCGGACTTCTTTTTTTGCTTATATGATGGTCATATGTGAAATTTTATGTGTATTGGTTATAACCCTTTGAACCGTTCCAATTTGTCAAAAATCAGGAAATTTATAAAATAATCTATAACAACGGTGCAGATCATGCATGAATAAAACCCAAAACCTGTATTACCCCACAAAACAACAAAATTAAATTATTGGAGGGAAAACACGATGCAGTATGAATCAGAGCGCTACCAGAAGATCCTGCAAGAGCTAATGGTCAAAATGTGGACGGTGGCTGAGATTCGATACGAGGAATTTCAGTCTATGGATGCGATGACCACCGTTCTCAAAGAACATGGGTATCAGGTTGAGACTGGAGTGTTTGGCCTGCCTACCGCCTATCGGGCGGTATATGGGCATGGAAAGCCTGTGATCGGATTGCTGGCAGAGTATGATGCTTTGGATGGGTTAAGCCAACAGGCTGATGTGACAGAGCACCGCCCGCGATTGGAGACAACTCACGGCCACGGCTGTGGACACCATCTGCTGGGCACAGGCATCGTGGGGGCAGCACTGCTGTTAAAGGGCTACCTTGATGCACACCCCAATTGTGGTACGATTGTGGTCTATGGCTGTCCCGCGGAGGAAAACGGGAGCGGAAAAACCTATATGGCTCGTGCAGGCGCGTTCCGGGATATTGACGTGGCTTTGACCTGGCATCCCAGTTCCATCAATGCCTCTATGGTGGGCAGTATGCTGGCCAACCGGCAAGTATATTTCCGTTTCCACGGCATCAGCAGTCATGCGGGCGCAGCGCCTCAGAAGGGCAGAAGCGCGCTGGATGCGGTAGAACTGATGAATGTCGGCGTCAACTACCTGCGGGAACACATGGAGATGACAGATCGGGTCCACTATGCGGTGTTGAATACGGGGGGCGTTTCGCCCAATGTGGTTCAGTCAGAGGCGGAGGTCCTGTATCTGATTCGCAGCAAGACCAACGAGAGCGTAAAGGAACTCTACGAACGTGTTGCTGATATTGCCCGGGGCGCTGCGCTTATGACAGGAACGACTGTGGAGATTCAAACGGACAACGCGGTCAGCAATGTGGTTCCAAACAATGTTCTTGGACAGCTTATGTACGATAAAATGGTGCAGATTGGGGTTCCGCAGTACACCGATGAGGAACGGGCCTATATCAAAAAGTTCCGAGATGTCATTGGAAAGGAAGCCGGGGACCGGGATATGGGGCTGCTGCCGGAATTTGATATGGACGTACGGCATCAGCTCTGCAGTACTCATCCCATGGGGGACTTTATCCTCCCATATGCGCCGAAAGATGTGGTGGTAACCGCATCTTCAGACATGGGGGATGTGAGCCGAATCGCGCCGCTGATTCAGCTGCAGTGTGCCTGCTTCTGCCTGGGAACTCAGCCGCATTCCTGGGTTCAGGTTGCGCAGGGAATCTCGTCCTATGCCCTGAAAGGAACACTCTTTGCCGCACAGGTTTTGACTGAGGCAGCAAAGGAGTTGATAAAGTGTCCGGAACTGGTCATGAAGGCAAGAGAGGAAAATGATCAGCGCAACGGGGGAGCTCCATATGTTTGTCCGATTCCGCCAGAAATTCAACCGCAGATCAAGCAAAGAGATGACCTTTGAGATATTATTTTAAAATAAAGAGGTGTATTGCATGGAGTGGACAGCGATTTCGGCATTTGCCGTTGTTGTAATCTGTTTTGCCATCGGAGATATGATTGCAATCAAAACAAAGGGAATTGTCTCCAGCTTTATCTTTACCATTGCAATTTTCATGTTAGGTGGGGCAACATTACATATTTTCCCTGAGAATTTAATAGAAATTGCGGGCCTGTCCAACATTCTGGTAACCTATGGCGTTGTGTTAACCTTCGTCAACATTGGCTCCAACTTGAAATTTAATGAGCTGCTGGCGGAATGGAAGACGGTGGTGGTTAGCATCGGCTCCATGGCAGCGGTAATTGTAATGGGCTTTACCATCGGCACGCTACTATTCGGAAGAGAGTATGCCCTCTCCGCCATTGGCACCATTTGCGGCGGATTAGGTTCTACACTGGTTACTTCTGACCTTGCCACTGCCGCCGGCCGAACGGACATTGCTGTTTTTGTAACAACAATGATGACATTCCAAAGCTTGGTGGGAGTTGTAATTGCTTCTATCTGCCTTAACCGGGCCTGCAGCAAGTACATTGCATCGGGACAGATTTATCACGATGAGGACAGCAAGGTCAAAGGGATTAACATTCGTATTTTCCCGCCCTTTCCTGAAATTGCGCAGGGAATGATGATGAGCTTTGCCAAGCTGGCCATTGTGGGTGTGATTGGAGAAGCCATTTCCAAGTTCACTGGAATTAATTCCACCGTATGCTATCTTTTGATGGGATTTCTCGCAGCAGAGCTGGGCTTTTTGGAGAAAGGCAGCTTGAAAAAGACCGGCGGTGAGAATCTGGTGGTTTTAGGCTCCTATGCATATCTGCTCATCAATTTCTTGTCGCTGACATTTGGCGAGCTGCTGAAAATGCTGGTCCCAATTATTGGGCTGCTGCTTATTGGTGCTGCCTTTGCCGCAGCGGCGGCGGTAATTGTTGGAAAATTCCTGCACTGGAATCCCTGGCTGTCTGCCGCAGTGGGTGTGACCTGCCTTCTGGGCTACCCCTTTACCTATGCGATTGCTATGGAGGCGGTGAATGGAAACAGCTTTGGAAAGAACTTCAGTGAGGAAGAGATCCAGCGGCTGACAAACTATGTCCTGCCTAAAATGGTGATCGGCGGCGTGGTTTCTGTCAGCATTGTTTCGGTAATCATCGCTGCCTATATCGGTCCTATGATTTTCTAAGAGCATATACAGGAAAGGAAGAAAAACTTGACAGGAATTCTTACGTGTGCGGCCTCGGTGCTGGTATTTTCCCTTCTGGGAATTCTGACAGCAAAATATATTCCTGATCATGTAAAGGAATATGTAACGCTTGTATTAAGCATCTTGTGCTTCCTGGTGGCAATCACGTCCATACAGAAAGCTGTGGATTTGATGCCAGTGGCCCTTGCGCTGTGTGTCGGCGGCGTATTGGGCTCATGGATGCAGTTGACCAAAAGAATCTCGTCCGCTGCATGGGCCGTCGCGCAAAAAATAGACCGGTTACCTCTGGGCCGAAAGCAGTGCTCCGACCCAGATGCATTTAAGAGCAGCTTTGTGAGTGTCATGACCATTATTTGTCTTAGCGGCGCCGGTATTATGGGCAGTTTAACAGCCGGCTTGGGTGGAGATCAATCGATGCTGTTTGTAAAAGCACTGATGGATGCTCCGGTGGCCTTCTTTTTTGGCGAAAAGTTGGGAGCCGTGGTGGGCTGCCTGGCAGTTCCGGAAATCTTGATCCTGAGTATCCTTTATCTGTCCGCCCGATTTATGACTCCCTTTTTGACTGCGGGAGTGGTAGGAAATCTTTACGCGTGCGGTGGAGCTGTCATTTTAGCTTCTGCGTTCACCATATCCGGTATCCGAGAGTTTTCGGGTGCAAATTTAATTCCGGGTATGATACTTGTTATCCCATTTTCTCTGCTCCTATAAAGCTGCAGGAAAAAGAAAGGAGATTGCCATGGATCAACTGCTTCAAGACGCACTTGCCTGTGGAAAGCAGTTCGTACACCTGGGAAAACCCGCAGACTATATTCCCGCCCTGGCCAAAGCCAATGGAACCCGGTTGGGGATTGCTGTGGTCACTACGGATAACCAGACGTTCTGCTGCGGCGACTGTGATGATCGGTTTACCATTCAAAGCATTGGAAAAGTGATTGTGCTTGCTCTGGCGCTGGAGGACTGTGGGGAGGATGTAGTCTTTACAAAAGTAGGCGTGGAACCCACCGGTGATGCCTTTAATTCCATTCTCAGGTTAGATCAATTGGATCATATCCGGCCATATAATCCATTGATCAATGCGGGCGCCATTGCCACCATCACAAACATTCGGGGTGAAGACGGAGAGCATAGATTTACCCGCCTGCTTCAATATGCCCGCCTGTTGTGTGGAAATCCGGGACTGGACTACGATCAGGAAGTCTATCGCTCTGAAAAAGCCACTGGGGATCGCAATCGGGCGTTGGCCTATTTGATGAAGTCTCATCGAATCTTCTTTGGGGATGTAGAGGAGCATCTAGACGTGTACTTTAAGATGTGTTCTCTGCGGGTTACTTGCCGGGAAATTGCTCATATGGGAGCGGTGCTGGCCGATGGATGTCTGCCTGAGACTGGAGAACGTGTGATAACACCTCGGGTTCTGAAGATCGTGCGGACGTTAATGACGACTTGTGGAATGTATGATGCTTCCGGGGAGTTTGCCGTTCGCGTAGGCCTGCCGGCCAAGAGCGGGGTAGGAGGAGGAATCGTAGCCACAGTCCCTGGACGATTTGGAATCGGGGTATATGGACCGGCCCTGGATAAGAAAGGCAACAGCGTCGCGGGAATTGAGATGCTGCAGTATCTCTCTGACCAGATGGATCTAAGCATATTTGGTGCAGGACCATACAACGGACTGAATATCAGCGGGGACGGACAAAATTAAAAAATGCAGTATGGGATCCGCCCGTTAGAAAAAGCGGCCGCATGGTAAGCCATCTCCCATGCCACCCGCTTACACTGGGCCCATAAGTATTTAAGCGCACCGGATAGGAAGGGTTTCCTGTCCGATGCGCTTTTTCTTTCTGCCTTACATAACCTGTTTCATAATAAGCTGGGGCAGTTCATTTCGCGCTGCCCGCTAAGCTGACAGCGGCGCGGGCCTGTTTTACAATTTCTCCCACGCCGCTGAGGACTGCGGTGGGGCGATAGGCATATGTTTTCAGCGTTTCCATTGTGGATACACCGGAGAGCACCAGAACCGTGGACATGCCGCTCTCCATGCCGGAGATAACATCGGTGTCCATCCGGTCGCCTACCATGACGGCATCGGCGGAGTGACAGTTCAGCATACGCAGTCCGGTGCGCATCATCAGAGGATTCGGCTTTCCGCAGAAGTAAGCCTGCGTGCCGGTGGCCATTTCAATCGGAGCCACCAGTGCACGGCAGGCGGGAGCAATTCCGTTTTCAATGGGACCGGAGACATCGGAGTTGGCCCCAATCAGCTTAGCTCCAGACAAAACCAGATTTGTAGCCTTTGTTAGGGTGTCCAAAGAGTAGGAGCGGCCCTCGCCCACCACCACGTAATCTGGATTTACATCGTTCATCGTAATCCCTGCATCGTAAAGCGCATTAAATAGGCCGGCTTCGCCAATGACAAAGGCAGAGCAGCCGGGGGCCTGCTCCTTTAGAAAAGCCGCAGTGGCCAGAGCACTGGTGTAAAAATGCTCCTCAGAGACGTCCAGTCCCATACGGGCCAGCTTCTGCTGCAGTTCTTTTGGGGTGTAGCCGCTGTTGTTGGTCAGGAAAAGGAATTCCTTTTTTTCATCATGCAGCCACTGGATAAACTCCGGAACGCCGGGCAAGATCCGGTTTCCGTGGTAGATCACACCGTCCATATCGCAGATAAAACCGTGTTTTTGATTGAAATCAAGGGTGCGCTTCATATGTCCTCCTATCAAAGTGCATGTCTTTGTTCTGCTTGTGCCGCCGGAAAGCATTCATAACGTTCAGCGGCTTGGGATACATCCAGTATAGCAACCGGGGGACAGATTGTAAACACAGGGATCAAACGGCAGCATGTGGGGCAGTACGCTGCCGCCGGTTCAGGTAGATGTAAAATCCCACATTTAAAAGGATGCCCACTGCGGTAGAGGCCGGGGCGGCCAGGCCGATTTTGGTCAGGCTGGCGTTGGGCTGGATGCTCATGACGTAGGCCAGGGGCAGACGGACGAGAAGGGTCTGCACCAGTCCCTGGACCATGACCCAGACGGTCTTTTGATTGCCGTTAAAGTAGCCCACCATGCTGAACAAAACAGCGGTGGCGATAGTCTCCGGCGCAAAGCCCTTCAGATACGCAAAGCCGTTTTGGATGACGGCCGGGTCGGTGGAAAAGAAGCCTGCCAGCACATCCCCCTTCAGCATCACCAGGGCAAAGACCACACAGCCAAACCCCAGCCCCACGCCGATCCCGGTGAACATGGACTGCTTGGCCCGCTTGGGATTGCCTGCCCCAATATTCTGGGAGACAAAGGAAGCCATGGACTGCATCAGGGCGCTGGGCACCAGCATGGCAAAGTTGACGATCTTGCTGGCCACGCCATATCCGGAAGAGGCCTCCAGGCCCAGGCGGTTGACAAAGGCACACAGGGCCAAAAAGGAGAGCTGGGTCAAAAATTCCTGGAGCGCCAGGGGCAGGCCGATGCTGAGAAACCGGCGGCACTGGGGATTAAAGCGGAAATCCTCTCGCTTCAGGGTGAAGGGGAGCTCCTTTTTCAGCAGCATCACCACGGCGCACACCACGCTGACGGTCTGGGCAAACACCGTGGCGAGAGCGGCGCCCGCCGCGTCCATGCGCAGGCCCGCCACCAGAAACAGATCGCCAAAGATATTGACCACACAGGCCACCAGCACAAACAGCAGGGGCGACTTGCTGTCTCCCAGTCCGCGGAAAATGGCGGAGAGCAGGTTGTAGGCCACAATGAAGAAAATGCCGCTTCCGCAAATACGCACGTAGCTCACGGTGAGGTCCAGGGACTCTGCCGGCGCCTGCATCAGGATGGAGATGGGCCGGGCAAAGCCCACCAGCAGGATACAAAGCCCCACCGAGATCAGGGCAAACACCAGCACGCCGCCCCCCAGAAGCGGGGGGATCTGTTCTGGCTTCTTCTCGCCCAGATACCGGGCAATCAAAACGGTAATGCCCATGGCAAGCTGAGTCACCACAAAGGTGACCAGGTTCAGCACCTGACTGCCGGTGGAGACGGCGGAAAGACCGGAGGTGGAACCAAACCGTCCCACAACCAGCAGGTCCACGGCGCCGTAAGCGGCCTGCAAGATCAGTGCGCCCAGAATGGGCACCATGAACCAGAACAGCTTGGTTAAAATACTGCCTTGGGTAAAATCAGACTTCTGTTTCGTCAACGGTGATCCTCCTCTCGGACATGACTTGATAAAAGCGTTCAATGGTCTGGATGGTACACTCCGCCTCCTGCTGGGAAATATCCTGCAGCAGGGGGGCCAAGCGGTTAAAATACTGCTCGTTGTATGCTTGGGAGAGCCGTTTTCCTGCCTCGGTGATGGAAACATACGTGATGCGCCCGTCGCTGGAGGAGGTGTGCTTGCAGAGATAGCCCTTGGCCTCCATCTCCTTCACCGTCCGGGTGACGCCGGGGCGGGGGATGTTCAGGGCGTCGCTGATGTCCGAGACCTTGACCCGAACACCCTGCCGCTCCAGAGATTCCACCGTATCCAGGTAGTGGATATAGGATGCTGTGACACCTTTGGGCAGGGCGGGGAGCAGATCCCGGATCCGTTTTGCCTGGTAGAAGGCGTCGAAGAGAGCCTTGATCGTTTTAATATCCATTGTGCTGCCTCCATTTAGTTACCTTTGGTAATTATATGGAGGCGCTTGTTTTTTGTCAATGCCCAATTTTGAGAAAGGAAAAAAGTTTGGGTAATCCACAGGATAGAGGGAGACCATCAATCTGTTGACAGGTGTAGACGAATGTGATACGATGTGTTTACAAAGATAGACAGAAGGGAGGGGACCAAATGGAACAGAGCCATATCAGCCTGACCCAGGCGGAGTGGAGCGTGATGGAGTGCCTGTGGGAGGAGAGCCCTCTCACCGGGCGGGAGGTGACCCAGCGCATGGAGCAGCGCTGCGGCTGGAGTCGAAGCACCACCCTGACTTTGCTGGGCCGCCTGGAGCGCAAGGGGGCGGTGGGCAGTGCGCCGGAGAAGAAGGGACCCAAGGCCTTTTTGCCCCTGCTGCGGCGGGAGGACGCCGCCCTGCGGGAGGCCGAGGATTTCCTCAGCCGGGTCTATCAGGGAAGTTTAAGCCTGATGGTCAGCGCGCTGACCAAAAAACAGGCGCTGCCCCAGGAGGAACTGGATCAGCTCTACGAGCTGCTGAAGGGATTGGAGGAGGAGCGGCATGATTGAATGGGCAGTGACCTCCAGCACATTGATTTTAGTGGTGCTGCTTGTGCGCCAGTGTTTGAAGGGGCACATCAGCCTGCGACTCCAGTATGGCCTGTGGGCCTTGGTGCTGCTGCGGCTGCTGGTGCCGGTGAACTTCGGCAGCGGGGCGTGGAGTGTGCTCAATGTGCTCTCGGAGCTGACCCCGCCCCAGGAGACGGCGGCCCCATCTCTGGCAGAGGAGGCCGACGAAATCAATCCCCAGCTGTCCATTGTGGACCCGGACCCCAATGTTCGCCCAGAGCTGTTCCTGGTGGAGCCGGACGATTCCTTGCAACCCAATATGCCCGCCGTGGAACCGGTTGCAGACCCTGCCTCCGGGCGGGAAGATAAGGTGGCTCCGGAGACGGTTCTGACGGTCGTGTGGGCAGTGGGAGCGGTTGGAGTGGGGGCGTGGCTGGTGGGCGTCAATGTCCGTTTTGCCCGCACGCTCCGCCGAAGCCGCCGGCCCCTGGAGGTGGAGAACCTGCCCCTGCCGGTGTATGTGACAAAGGCGGTCCAGACCCCCTGCTTGTTCGGGCTTGTGCACCCCTGCATCTATATGACGGAGGAGGCGGCAGCCGACGAGACCGTATTGCGCCACAGCCTGGCCCACGAGTACACCCATTTCCGCCACGGGGATCCGGTCTGGGCGGCCCTGCGGGGACTCAGCCTGGCGCTGCACTGGTACAATCCCTTGGTGTGGCTGGCCGCCGCCCTGTCCCGCCGGGACGGAGAGCTGTGCTGCGACGAGGCCACCGTCTGCCGCCTGGGGGAGGGGGAGCGGGCCTCCTACGGCCGGACGCTCCTGGCTGTGACCTGTCAGGGACGGCCCCATCCCCTGCTTACGGCCACCAGCATGACCGGAAGAGGGCAGGAGATCAAAGAGCGCATTCTGCTGCTGACGTTGCGGCCCAGAACAACGGTCTGGACCATGGCGGCAGTAGTGTTCCTGGCTGTGGCGGCGATGGGCTGTACCTTCACCGGGGCCAGCCCCCAGCCTCAGAACCAGAGTATTGCCTCCGCCGATCTGGACCGGGACGGCCAGGAGGAACAGATTCAGGTGGAAAGCGTAGGGGAGGATTTTTGGCAGCTGGTTGTTGTAAAGGAGGATGGCACAGAGCTGCTGCGGGAGGATGCCGCTCTGGCCCACGCGGGCTGGAACTCCATCTACCTCTATACAGATGACCAGGGCCAGGCCAGCCTTTTGCGGTACAACCCGTATATGTCCACCGGCCAGGCCAGCTTTTCCTATACCCTGTTTACCTTGGAGGGGGGAGAGGAGACCGTGCTGCAGGAGGGGAGCCTGTCCTTTGAAGTGTCCCAGGTCCCAGACCGGGCGGAGGAGATCCAGGCTTTTGCTCGTGAGGTCAATACCTTGCTGCTGCGCAGTTCCCTGCTGCTGAGCACCCAGGATGGAACCCGAATTGTGGGGCCGGAACCGGTGGGGGCCCACCTGGAGAGCCTGGAAGAACTTAGCTCCAGGCTGGGGGAAGCGGGGCTGCTCCAGAAGGACATTCAAAATGACACGGACTAATATGTTTCACGGATAGCTGAGCCGAGAAATGATAAGAGGAGCATTCCAGAATGGTTCTGGAATGCTCCTTGTGTTCGTGGAAGCATAGGGACGGGGCCAACCGTCGGGCTGAGATCTGAGAGGCACCCAGTATGGGATGGTAGGATCTAAGCGGTGACAGCGGCCCGAACTGCCTGAAAATGAGCATATCACCAAAAATGGTGAAATAGGGAGCTCAAAAATGGGCACACCATAGATATATGGGGAAAAATAGAAAAACCATGGGAAAAACCTCGTAACATTTCCAAAACTAAAAGTTGGCACAGAATTTGCATATGTTAGGGGAAAACCCGAAAAAGACAGGCCGCCTCTCAGAAGGCGGGCCCAGGGATCAAAATGGAGGAGTCAGCTATGAAATTCGGACTGCTGAAAGATATTAAAAACGGAGAGTACCGCACCATCGTCACCCCGGCCGAGGTGGAGGCCATTGTCCGGGACGGCCACGAGGTGTATGTACAGAAGGGGGCCGGCGCGGGCGCCGGCTTTGCCGACGAGCAGTACGCCCAGGAGGGGGCCAAGCTGGTAGATACCATGGAGGAGATCTACGGCACCTGCGACCTGGTGACCAAGGTCAAGGAGCTGGAGCCCTGTGAGTTCCCCCTGCTGCGGGAAAATCAGATCGTGCTCACCTGCATCCATCCCGCCGCCCATCCCCAGGAGGTGCAGGCTTTGCTGGACAGCAAGTGCATCGCCTTCACCGCCGAGGATGCCCACCGCTACGGCTCCCCCAACTGTGAGGCTGCCGGCAAGCTGGGCGCGCTCATGGGCCTGGACTCCCTGCTGTCCATCCACGGCGGCAAGGGCAAGTTTGTCAGCGGCCTGGGCGGCGCCCCCGGCGTGAAGGCGCTGGTGATCGGCGGAGGCACCGTGGGCCGGGCCTGCGTGTCCGTCCTCCACGCCCTGGGCGCCTGGGTCACCGTCATGGACATCAACATCGGCACCCTGCGGGACATCGGCAAGCAGTTCAATGAGGAGGTCAACACCCAGATCTCCAACCGCTACAACCTGAAAAAGCTGCTGCCCGAGATCGACGTGGTCTACAACTGCGTGCGCTGGCCCAAGGACGCCACCGAGTTTATGATCGACCGGGAGATGGTGCGCTCCATGGAAAAGGGCTCCGTCATCGTGGATATCAGCAACGACGTGGGCGCCATCGAGACCTTCCACGAGACTACTCATGAGGATCCCCGGTACATCGAGGAGGGCGTGGTTCACTACTGCGTGAGCAACATCCCCGGCGCCATCGCCCAGTCCACCTCCATCGCCTACGCCGCCTCCATGCTGCCCCACTTCCGCTCCATTCTCAACGACGGGGTGGCCGCCGCCTGCGCCAAGGATGGCTTCCTGCGCCGCAGCCTCACTACCTACAAGGGCTACCTCACCCACGAGGAGACCAGCGCCATCCAGGACCGGCCCTGGATCCGCCCCGAGGATATTTTGGAGATCGCGGACCAGAAGCTGGACTTCGCCCCTCCCGCCACCGGCACCCGCTCCACCAATTTCATCCAGCGCTGACCCCGCTTACCCTCCGGCGAGCCTCCGCCGGAGGGTATCCATCTTTGAAAAGGAGGACATCCCATGACCGTCAATGATTTCTTACTGGATTTTGCCATCGCCTCGCTGTTTATTGTTCTGGGACAGCTGATCCGGGCCAAAGTGAGCCTGGTGCAGAAGTTTTTCGTCCCTGCCAGCATGATTGCCGGCTTTATCGCCCTGGCCCTGGGCACCCAGGGGCTCAACATTCTCCCCTTTTCCGATTCTATCGGAGACTACCCCGGCGTGCTCATCATTCTGATCTTTGCCGCGGTGGGTATGAACGGCTTTGCCTTCTCCAAAAAGGAGTTTCGGGCGGAGGTGGAGCGGGTCGGCTCCTACTTCTCCTATAAAGTGCTGGCCCAGGCCATCCAGTTTGCCCTGGCTCCTCTGTTTGGTGTGCTGGTCATTTCCAAGCTGTTCCCGGAGATCAATTACAGCTTTGGCTTTCTGCTGGCAGCCGGCTTCTCCGGCGGCCACGGCACCGCCGCGGCGGTGGGCTCCGCCCTGACGGACCTGGGCTTTACCGACGCCACCGACATCGGAATGACCTGCGCCACAGTGGGGATCCTCTCGGGAATTTTCGGCGGACTGTTCTTTATTAAAATCGGCACCAAGCGGGGCTGGACCAAGTACATTAAGAGCTTCCAGTACATCTCCGGCGACCTGAAGACCGGCCTGATCAAGGACGAGGAAAACCGGGGCACCATGGGCAAGGAGACCGTCACCTCGGTGGTGCTGGATCCCCTGGCCTGGCACCTGGCCCTGCTGCTCATCGCCTCCGGCGCGGGTTACCTGGCCAACGGGTGGATCAAGAACGCCACCGGCCTGGACCTGCCCAGCTACCTGCTGGCCTTCCTCATCGCCATTGCCATGTTTCTGTGCTTCCGTAAGACCGGCGTGGGACACTACATCGACAACACGGTCATCAGCCGCATCTCCGGCGCCGCCACCGACTACCTGGTCTTCTTCGGCATTGCCTCCATTAAGATCTCCGTCATCGTCAAGTACGCCGTCCCGCTGCTGATGCTGCTGGTGTTCGGCATTGTGCTGGTGGTGGTGACCCTTATGTACTTCGGCCCGGCCATGAACAAGGGCAGCTGGTTTGAGCGCTCCATCTTCGTCTGGGGCTACTCCACCGGCGTGTTTGCCATCGGCTTTATCCTGCTGCGTATCGTGGACCCGGAGAACAAGTCCAAGACCCTCAACGACACCGCCCTGGCCGGTCCCCTTACCACGCCCATTGAGATGTTTGCCTGGTCCATGGCCCCCACCATGCTCATGTGCGGGCAGCACTGGCAGTTCATCGGTCTGTATCTGCTGATTCTGGTGGCCTGCATCGTAGTCAACCATATCTTCAAGTGGTGGTGGATCAAGATGCCGCTGAACCGCCCCGGTGAGGGAGAGATTTAAACGATTGCCCTTTTTCCGCCGTTCTGGTACCATAAGAAAAAAGAATCGGCGGAAAGAGGGGAACACGGGTGGAATTTCTGCAGGAGCTGTTTCGCGGCAAGGGGTATATTGACGGGATCACCATCATCAATTTGGAGGGGGAGATCCTGTTTACCGCCAAGTTCAACGACAAATTCCGCAAGGACGGGCATGCCGACCAGCTGGTGGGCAAGAATTTCCTGGAGGTCTATGAAAATCTGGACCCGGAGACCAGCACCACCATCAAGGCCATGGAGCGGGGGGCGCCTGCCTATGTGGAAAATCAGTATCTGAAAACCAAGGGGCAGGAGGGGATCCGCATCACCTCCCTGTCCATCCCCATCAAGCGGGGCGACCGCATTGTAGGGGCCATCGACCTGTCCGCCCAGGAGCGGGGGGGAGAGAGTGACGGGCAGGGGGAGCCCATGCGGCTGACCCCGGCGGACTTTTCCCGGGAGGAGACCGGCAGGCTGGCCGACCGGGACCAGGCGATGTTTACTGTGGATGACCTGATCGCGGTGGACGAGCGCATGAAGCAGGTGCGGGACTACATCCCGGTGGTGGCGTCCTGTGACCTGCCGGTCATCATCTACGGGGAGACCGGCACCGGCAAAGAGGTGGTGGCTCAGGCCATCCACAACGCCAGCGCCCGGCGGGAGCGGCCCTTTGTGGTGCAGAACTGTGCCGCCATTCCCGAGACCCTGCTGGAGAGCATCCTGTTCGGGACGGAGAAAGGGGCCTTTACCGGGGCGGCGGACAACAAGGGCCTGTTTGAACTGGCCAACGGCGGCACCCTGTTTTTGGACGAGATCAACTCCATGCCCATTCAGCTCCAGTCCAAGCTGCTGCGGGTGCTCCAGGATGGCCGGTTCCGCCGCTTGGGGGCCAGAGAGACCACCTGCGTGGACGTGAAGATCATTGCGGCCATGAATACCGATCCGCTGGAGGCCATCCGCCTGGGACAGCTGCGGCAGGACATCTACTACCGCCTGAGCATGATGTCCATGCGCATCCCGCCTCTGCGGGAGCGGAAGGCGGATATCCCCTCGTTCCTTAATTTTTATGTCAACAAACACAATGCAACCTTCCGAAAGAACATTGAATATGTCTCCCAAGAGGTAATTGCCAAAATGCAGGACTACTCCTGGCCGGGCAATCTGCGGGAGCTGGAGCATATGATCGTCTACGCCATGAGCCGGGTGGCATCCAGCGAAAAGGTGCTGGACCTGAAGGATTTGAAGGAGCCGCTGGGAGCGGGGGCCTCCCCGCTGCCCAACTGGCCGCCTCGGCCCAGACAGGAGGAACCTCCTGCCCAGCGGCCATTGCGGGAGGCGGTACAGGAGTATGAGCGCGGCCTGATCCGTCAGGCCCTGCAGGCGGCAGGGGGGAATGTGTCCCAGGCCGCCAGGGCGCTTCAGATCCCACGGCAGACTCTCTGGCGCAGGATCCAGGAGTATGGCCTGGAGCACGGCGGCTATGACGGGCCGTAAGGCTTGATGTGAGGAAGGATGCCGGGAGTAGGAGCGTTTTTATGAAAAAAGAGTGGGTGAAAAGTGTCGTACTGGTAGTGCTGGGGGCGCTGATTTACAGCGTAGGGACCCAATACTTTGTGGTGCCGGCCCAGATCGCCCCGGGGGGCGCGGTGGGCATCGCTCTGATGATCAACCACCTCACCGGGCTGCCCATCGGTACCCTGACCCTGCTGATTAACCTGCCTCTGCTGGTGCTGGCCTGGTTTTATCTCAGCCACCGCTTTACCATTCGGACCGCCATTGCTACCGTGCTGGTGACCATCATCCTGGACGTTCTGGTCACCCCCATCTGTCCCCAGTATGCCGGAGACCGGCTGCTGAGCAGCGTGTACGGCGGCATTGTGGTGGGTGTGGGCATGGCCTTCATTTTCCTGGCCGGCTTTACCACAGGAGGAACCGACATCGCGGGCTATCTGCTGCAGAAAAAGTTCCCCCACTACTCCATTGGTCACGCGCTGATGATGATTGAAGGCGTGATTCTGGTGCTGTCCATTTTTGTGTTTCAGGATGTGGATGCGGGCCTGTTTGGCCTGATCAGCGTCTACGTCCAGACCAAGGTCATTGACATGATCCTGTACGGCAGCGACGCTGGAAGCCAGGCAGTGATCGTGACCAAACACCCCCAGGAAATTGCGGACCGGGTGATTGAAGAGTTGGAGCGTACCGCCACCATTCTGCCCGCCAAGGGGGCGTACAGCGGAGAGGCGGTCCATGTGGTGCTGTGCACTGTTCGGAAATCGGAGTTTATCCGCCTTAAGCGCATCATCGGCCAGTGCGACCCCAGTGCGTTTGTCATGGTCAACGAGACCACGGAGGTGCTGGGCCTGGGCTTTAAAGACTTTGTGGAAGCGGTTTAAAAAACCCAACAAATTGAAACAAAAAGGACGCCATTTCCATGCGGAAACATGGAAATGGCGTCCTTTTCATGTAAAACGTAAAAACTTTGCGGATGGAAGTGTATGGCAGAGCTGAATTACGCAACGCCCACTGTAATCAGCAGATTGGCAAAGGTGCGCTTCTCGCCGGTGGAAATGGCCAGACGCACGCCGGGCTGGCAGCAGGCATCATAAAATTCGTAGCGGCCCAGGGACTCAAGCTTCAAACCGTCCAAGCGCTGCTCGAACTCCTTGAAAATCTCAGGGGTGGAGCCGTCTTCAGGCTGCATAACCTCGGCCCGCTCGATCTCAATGACGCTCATCAGGGCGTCCAGCACATCGGTCACCGTGGGCAGACCGGGAGTAAGACCCAGGTAGACGGTTTCTGCGTCCCCGGTTTTGGAATCCAGCGGGTAGTTGCCGTCGGCAATCAGAACCTTATCTCCATGACCACACAGAGCCAGAGCGGCAATCAGATCAGGATGGATCAGTTTTCCTTTCAGCATCTTATTTCTCCCCCTCTCTCAGCTTGCCCAGAGCTCCTCCGGGATGGCAGCGGACATACTGGATGGGGTCCTGGCCGCACTGAACCTGGAGAGCGACCGACAGGGCCTGAAGGGTCAGAATCTCGGCCAGAATGGAGTTGCGGGGGGCGCGATTCAGGGGGCCGCCCTCGCTGCCCACACCGGCAAACAGGAAGGCATCGCTCTGCTTGGCCAGCCAGCTGTCCGGATTGCCGGAGACGCCGATGACCTTGCAGCCGTTGTTTTTGATGGCCAGCACGGTGGCTTTCAGCTCGCTGGTTTCGCCGGAGTTGGAGATGCAGATGACCACATCGCCAGCCACAAGCTGACCGCAGGAGCCATGGACGGCTTCGGTGCCATGGAGAAAATAGCAGGGGTTCCCGGTGGAAGAGAAGAGAGAGGCCATATACGCCGATACGTGGCCGGGCTTGCCGATTCCGGTAATGTGCATACGGCCGCCCTTGCTCTGAGACTCCAGGATCAATTCCGCCGCAGCCTCATACTCCTGAGGGGTGCGCTTGTCAAGGAAAGCGTTGAACTCCCGCTTTGCGGAATCAAAAAAATTGTCGATCGCCTGTAAGCTCTCGCTTTTTAACATTGCTTATCGCTCCTTGTCCGTATTAAATTTCTCTCATATCTGCTTACATTGTAAGGACAAATCAATTATTTCAGAGCATCCAGCATTCCGGCATCAAAGCCGGTATAGCTGCGCTCCCGCAGAAGAGCCTGCACCTCGGTCACGGTGGGGAGGCTGGGCATAGCGCCCATGCGGGACACGGTGATGGCCGCCGTGTGACTGGCAAAGGCCAGCGCCTCGCCCTGAGGGAGGCCGGCGCACAGACCGGTGCAGAATGCGGCCACAAAGGAATCGCCTGCCGCCGTGGGGTCGGCCACATGCTCCATCTTGACACAGTGGGTGTGATGAATCCCGTCCTTGCCGGCCACAACAGAGCCGTTTTCCCCCATGGTAATAATCAGGTTTTCCACACCTCTGGCCTGGAACGCCTTGGCGACAATGTCAACGTCATCGAAGTTGATGCCGTTGGATACGTCGATGGTGTGGTTGGCCAGGATGGCAGCTTCGTGCTCGTTGGGCGAGAGATAGGTGGCGCAAGAGAGCAGTTTGTCCGACATGGGGGCGGCGGGGGCCGGGTTGATCATAACCGGAACTCCGGCATCATGGGCCCACTGGGCCACGGCCTCAATGACCTCCATGGGAAGCTCGAACTGCATCATGACCATATCATAGTTGGCGATTTCATCCTTCAGCCAGGCCACATCATCCACAGTTAAGGTGAAGTTGGCGCCGGGGCAGACGGTAATGCGGTTTTGTGCGCCGTGTTCCGTGACCTCCAGAAGGATGTGGCCCACGCCGGAGGATTCGTTATCGTCCACACTGACGTGGCTGACGTCAACCCCTGCCTGTGCAGCGGTATCGGTCATGATTTTACCGAAAGCATCGTTTCCGACCTGACCCACCATGGTCACGTGAGCGCCCAATCTGGCACACTGCACGGCTTGGTTGGCGCCTTTTCCTCCGGGTGCGGTCTGAAATTTCAGACCGATCACCGTTTCACCAGAGTTGGGCGCGCGGTGAGTGGAGGCAATCAGATCCATCATAAAACTGCCGACGACAAGAATTTTTGGCTTTTTCAACATGTTCGTTCCTCCATAAATTGTTTTTGCGTGAGGTGAGATTGATTTTGCGAGAACCTTATAAAACGTGTGGTGGGGGAGAGCTGAGGCCTGCGCCTCAATGATAAATACGGCTTCGCATTTTAAGCGCTGCGGTCTGAAGGACGCCGGCACAGTTCTGAATCTTTTCATCTGTCATGGTGACAGCGGGACCAGAGGCGCTTACGCCAGCGACCATTTCCCCGGCTGCATTATATACCGGCACGCCGACACAGCGAACATTGGGGTCCCGTTCGCTGTTATCAATGGAGTAGCCTCTTTGCCGTGTGCATCGCAGCTCGTCAATGATGGCCTCCAAATCGGTGATGGTATTGGGCTGATACTGGATGCGGTGTTCTGGAATATGGGAAATCCACTCTTCCTCCGGCATATGAGCCAGCATGGCTTTCCCGATTCCGGTACAGTACAGCGGCGAAGTCTCCCCCAGCATATCGCGATAGGGGAGAATTTTCATGCGATCCGGTGGATGCACCACGTATAGGTAAAGCACGTTTGTGCCGTAGGGAAGTCCGAAGTAGACGATCTCTCCCAACTGGGAGGCAACGTCAACCAAAATGTCGTATACCGCACTGGGATAGCCTAAGTTTTGGTTGATGATAAAGGCGTATTCCAAAATTTTCATCCCCAAGGTATAGCGGCCGTCGGGGAGGCGTCTCAGATAGCCAAGGTCGGTAAAGGTGGCTACGATATTATGTATATTGGACTTTGTAACGCCGATTTGTGCGGCCAGTTCCGTCACACCCAGGACAGGCTGCTGCGTGCTGAAACAGGACAGGACTCGCAGCGCCTTGGCGAGGGATTTGAGTTTTGGTTCCGTGTGTTCCATAGTACCCCCTCTCCTATCGAGGAATATAAATAACTGTTCTTTTATAGCGAACGGATACGCGTGTTTTCCGGAACCAATTATACAATATTTAAGAGGAATGTTGCAAGGGAATCTTATTTCCCTAGTAAATTTGTACATAAGCATAAAAATATTTGGGTAATAAGATTCTGCTGTTCTGCCATGGTGAACGGTTAGACCTGTTTTTTGGAGGCCTCTTTTTTCTGCGTTCTGAAAGGCCGAATGGAGGCATGGTTGCCCCTCTCATTTTAGGTAGAAGATGTAAATTGGAGCGAATGAGAGATGGCATGCGCGGCCTGATCCAGCGCGGTGCGGAACAGTTCAAAGCGTGCTGGATCCTGATACTCGGAGATGGGGCCGGTGAGCCCGATGGCAGCCGCACAGCCGCTGTCGTCAAAGATGGGGACAGCAATGCAGCCCACGCCAATGGCGTATTCCTCGTTGTCCCGCCCATAGCCCAGTTGATGGCACAGTTCCGTCTCGGTATAAAACTGTTCTGGGGTCAGGATGGTGTGCTTTGTCATGGCGGGAAAGGTCAGCTTGCTGCACAAGGCGCGCTTATGCTCCTCAGGCAGGTAGCTGAAGAGGATTTTGCCCGCTGCACTGGTGTGAAGATTCAGTGACGTGTACAGCGGGGCGGTAATATTAAACGTACTGTTGGGGGCCAGTACCTGGTGGATATACATGAGACAGTCGTTTTTTAAAACGGCAAGCTGAACGGTTTGTCCGGTTTGACTGGCCAGAGTGCGCATAAAGGGGTCGGCCAGCGTGCTGATGGATTCCCCGCGGCGCTTCTGGATGGCCAAAGAGATCAGCTTTTCGCCTAAGCTGTACGTGGCCGGCTCACCGGGGTGACGCAGAAGGTAGCCCCTGGCCTCTAAATTCTTTACCAAGCGGAATACGGAGGTAGCCGGAATATCCAGCGTTTCCGCCAAGAATTTTACGGATACGGGAGAACTGGCGGAGGCAATATATTCCAGGATGTTTAAAGAACGTTCCAGTGCCGGGACGGAAGCATTTGAAATACCCATCAATTTGTTACTCCTTATAAGTTGGATTTTTTCGTGTTGCCTGCGTTGTGGTCAACCGGACCTTGGCTTTTGTTAGATTAGTCAATCCACGCAAGCGAAATTTGTGACAAAGATAAAAAATGAAAAGACAAAGAAATCCTCGGTTGACATATGTGTGGATTGTGTACTACTATGTACACGTAAAATTCATATAAGAATTATATATTTCATATATGAAAAAGTCAAGACGATCTGGCCAAAGAGAGGAGCTGTTTATCATGAGTAAGAAACCGGTTTTGGGTATCTTAGGATTTTCGGACGGAGATCCGGAGGTGCATGAGCAACTGAAGGGAATTGTCCAGGCGCAGGTGGATGCCATTGTAGAGGCTTTGCAGGCGGATGGACGGGTAGAGGTGGTTGCGGCGCCTGCTTTGGTCAACAGCGTGGAGAGCGCCAAGCGGCTCTCCAGCGATCTGGCTGCCAAAGGCGTGGACGGCACCATCTTCTCCTACGGCGTGTTTGCCTTCCCCAATTTCAGCGCCATTGCGGCCCAGAATGGGAAGGGCCCCTTCCTGCTGGCGGCCAATCTGAATCCCGATTGGCCCGGCATGGTGTCGATGCTGGCGGCCGGCGGTGCGCTGCATCACCTTGGAATTGAGCACTTCCGCGTGGCTGGGGATGTAAAGACCAGCCAGGTGCTGGAGCAGATCGTTACCTTCGCCAAGTGTGCCAAGGCGGTCAGCTCGCTCAACGGTATGAAATACGGCCTGTTCGGCGGCCGTTCCCTGGGTATGTACAGCTCTACGGTTTCCATGCAGGATTGGCAGAAGCTGTTTGGGGTGGATGTGGACCACATCGACCAGTCGGAGATTGTGCGGGTGGCCGAGACGGTGCCCGAGGAGCAGGTGGAGAAGGCGTTCCAGTGGCTGACCCAGAATGTGGGACGCATTGAATTCAACGATACCACCTTTACCCCCGAGAAGCTGCGCACCCAGATTCGCCACTATGAGGCCATCAAGAAGCTGACGGAAGAAAACGGCTATGACTTCATCGGCGTCAAGTGTCACTATGAGATGAGCCGCCACTACTGCACGGAATGCCTGGCCGCTGCGTTTATGAATGATCCCTACGACTGGGATGGCCCCAAGGAGCCCTGCGTGTGTGCCTGTGAGGCGGACAGCGATGCCGCCCTCACCATGGAGATCCTCAAGCAGCTGACCGGGGACCCGGTGATCTTTATGGATGTGCGCCACTACGATGCGGACAACGATGTGATGGTGTTCTGCAACTGCGGCTCTCAGTCTACTTATTACGCCGCGGCCAGCGAGGACTTCCGGGAGAATCTGGCCAAGGTCACCCTGTATCCGGCCCTGGAGATGTATGCCGGCGGCGGCTGCCATGTGAACCTGCAGACCAAGCCCGGCAAGGCCACCATTGCCCGCCTGTGCCGCAGCGAGGGCAAATACCGTATGGTCATCATTCCCTGCGAGTTTGTCTCTATGCCTGTGGAGAAGGAGGCCGAGACCACCAAGGAATGGCCCCATGTCTTTGCCAAGCTGCCCTTTGATCATCAGATCTTCCTGAACAATTTTGACGCCAACCACTGCCACGCGGTGTACGGCGATCATGTGGAAGAGCTGAAGATGATCTGCAAGATGCTGAACATTGATGTGGACATGCTGGGAGAGTAAACCCAGTCGGGATTAAGGGAGTAGAAACGATATGCAGCGAATTTTAAATGATCCGGACAATATTGTCGACGAGATGCTTCAGGGTTTTGTAAAAACCCATTCCGATATCATCGAGACCACAGACAATCCCCGCGTCATCCGGGCGAAAGGGATGAAGGAAGGAAAGGTAGCTGTGGTTACCGGCGGTGGAAGCGGACACAAGCCCGCCTTTGTGGGTTATGTGGGCGAGGGTATGTGCGATGCCGCTGCGGTGGGGGAGATTTGCTCTTCCCCCACGGCCGCCGCGTTCCTGGATGCCTTTAAAGCCACCGATCAGGGCCAGGGTGTAGCCTGCCTGTACGGCAACTACTCCGGGGACAACATGAATGTCAAAATGGCGGTCAAGCTGGCCAAGAAACAGGGCCTGACCGTCAAGACCGTGGTGGCCAACGACGATGTGGCCAGTGCGCCCAAGGATGCCCGTGAAAAGCGCCGTGGCGTGGCGGGAGAAATCTTTATGTGGAAGATTGGCGGAGCCAAGGCGGCAGCCGGCGGAACCCTGGATGAGGTGATCGCTTGTGCCCAGCGGGCCATTGACAACTGCCGCAGCGTGGGCATCGGTCTGACGCCCTGCACGCTGCCTGCGGTGGGCCGCCCCAACTTCCAGATTGAGCCCGGCACCATGGAGGTAGGCATTGGCCACCACGGTGAGCCCGGCATTGAGGTGCGTCCGCTGGCCAGTGCCGCGGAAATGGCCAAGATCATGACCGATATCGTACTGCCGGACTATCCGTTTGTGGAGGGCGACGAGGTGGCGGTGCTGGTGTCTGGCCTGGGGGCCACGCCGGTAATGGAGCTGTATGTGCTGTACAACGAAATTGAGTCCATTCTCAGCCAGAAGGGCATAAAAATCCACCGCTCCTATGTGGGCAATTACTTTACTTCCCTGGACATGATGGGAGCGACCCTGACGGTGATGAAGCTGGATGACGAGCTCAAGCAGCTGCTGGATGCTCCGGTTTACACCATGGGACTCAAGCAGCGGTAAGGAGGAAGCGGCATGGAGTGTTTTAAAAATCAGGCTGGTAAGCCCATTTTGCTGGCCATGGTAAAAGCCATCCAGGACAACAAGGATTTCTTGGGGGAAGTAGACGGGCTGATCGGAGACGGCGACCATGGGATGAATATGGCCAAGGGGTTCACCGTTTTTGAAAAGCGCTTTGCCGACCAGGAGATTAGCTTCTCTGAGGGCCTGGATGAGTTGGGGACCATTCTGCTCACCGAGATTGGCGGGTCCATGGGCCCCATCTATGGGACCATCTTTATTGACATGGCTGAGGCGGCCGACGACGCGGAGGAGATCGATCTGCCTACCCTGGCACACATGCTCCGGGCCGGACTGGACGGCTTGCAGGAGATTGTGGAGGCTCAGGTAGGCGATAAGACCCTGGTGGACACGCTGTCTCCCTCCGTGGATGTGTTGGAGCGGGCTGCGGCCGAGTCCAAGCCCTTTGCAGACGCTTTGGAGGAGATGAAGAAGGCCGCGCTGGCAGGCCGGGACTCCACCAAGGATATGGTGGCTAAGTTTGGCCGCTCCAGCCGTCTGGGCGAGCGCTCCCGGGGGGTGCTGGATGCCGGAGCTACCTCCTGCTGTATCATTTTGACAGCCATGGCGGACAAGATTCAGCAGCTGCTGTAACAAGAACTTTGGGGGGGCGTACAGCCGGGGAAAAAGCCGCTGGCGCAGCTGCGCGGCCGCCGTATGCGCAGACGGCGATTTTTCCGGTATCCATATGATGAACGCTCCCCCGGCAAAACCGGCCAAACTTTGGAGGAAATACCAGCTTTCATTCTGCAATCTTGTGAAGTATCACGATTGTCATTTCTGACAAAAGTGAGCGTTGACATATGCGTGAAAATGGTATTATTATTTAGCCGAATGGATGATGTGCGTTTTTTGAGGTAAAAGACGACACATTCTGAGGGACTGAATTTACGGTCTTTTCCATGGAATTTCTGGGGAAATTTTGGAAGAGCGTGTGTGTGATTCAAGCCCCTTACAATAAAAAATGAAGGAGAGATTCCCATGAAGAAGTTGTTTGGCGCGGTTGTTCCCATTGTCACCCCCCTGACCGAGGATGACAAGATTGATGTGGAAAGCCTGAAGAAACTGACAGACCATTGCATCAACAATGGGCTGCATTGCTTGTATCCCTGCGGAACCACCGGCGAGATGATGTATCTGACCGTGGAAGAGCGCAAGCTGGTGGCAGAGACGGTTGTGGAGCATACCGCACACCGTGTTCCCGTGTTCGTACAGGTTGGCGCTTGGAATCTGGCCGACACCATTGAGCTGGCTCAGCATGCTGTGAAGATCGGCGCGGACGGCATCGGTGTTGTCACTCCTGTGTTTTATAAGATGAGCGATCAGGGTCTGGTGGATTTTTATGAGGCAGTATCCAACAGCGTGCCCAAGGATTTCCCCATTTACCTGTACAGCATTCCTCAGAATGCCATCAATGACATCAATCCTGCCACCGCGGAAAAGATCGCCGAGAAGTGCCCCAACGTGGTGGGCATCAAGTACAGCTATCCCGACTTTACAAAGCTGCAGCAGTTCATGCTGATTCGGGATGAGACCTTCAGCGTGTTGGTTGGTCCTGACCACCTGTTTGAGGCTCTGTGCGCGGTAGGCGGCGAGGGTACCGTTTCCGGCAACTCCATGTGCATCCCCGAGCACTATGTAGCCATCTGGAACGCAATTCAGGCCAAAGACTATGATCTGGCCACCAAATACCAGCGCAAGACCAATGTTCTGAATGCCATTATGTGTGAGATCAACAATATTGCGGCTTACAAGGTGATCCTGAAGGATGAGGGTGTGATTGCCACCAGCAAGATGCGCCGTCCCATGGAGAATCTGACTGCGGAGCAGGAAGCGAAGCTGCTGGAGACCATGAAGAAGATGAACTACCGTCAGGTGAACGTGTAATCTGACAAAGTATTGAGGACGCCCTGGTGGAATGCTTCAACATTGCACCAGGGCGTTTTTGCCCCCGCAAAGGATAAAATGGGGAGCGGTTAAGAGTTTTTAGACAGGAAACATGCGTAAAAAGGGGTGTAGAAAAAGATGAAGGTTCTCTCTGCCTTGCCGAATTATAGTTCTTTGTGCCAGGAAGCCATTGAACTGCTGGAGAAAAACGGGTGCGAAGTGATCTGCAACCAGTTGGGACGTCCCATGGGATTTGAGGATCTGAAGGATCTGGTGGCGGACATTGATGGCGCAATCGTAGGCGTGGATGAATGGGATGCGCCCTTGCTGGATCTGGCGCCGAATTTGAAGGTGCTTGCCCGGTTCGGTGTGGGCGTGGACAATATCAACCTGAAGGAATGCGCTTCCCGTGGGGTGGTGGTATGCAACAGTCCTGGAGTGAACAGCAATTCGGTGGCTGAGCACGCCGTGATGCTGATCCTTTGCAGCTTGCGGCATGTGGGCATGTGTGACCGGGCGTGCCGAAAGGGAACCTGGCCCCGTGTCATGCACCACGAGTTAAAGGGAAAAACGGTGGGTCTGCTTGGCTTTGGCGCGGTGGGAAGAAGAGTGGCTCAGCTGCTGGAGCCGTTCCATGTGGAGCTGGTAGCATATGACAAATTTCCCAATGCCGAGCAAGCGCGGGAGCTGGGTGTGACCATGCTTTCGCAAGAGGAGGTCATCCGGCGGGCGGATATTCTCAGCCTGCATCTGCCCGCAACACCGGAGACCCATCATACGATTTGCAAGGAAACTCTGGAAATGATGAAAGAGGGAGCATGCCTGATTAACACGGCCCGGGGCTCGGTTGTGGACGAACAGGCAATATGTTCGGCCTTGGAGTCAGGGAAATTGTGCGGCTACGCTGCGGATGTATTTGAGCATGAGCCTCCGACTGCCGATATGCCCTTGTTCCAATATGAAAATTATTTGTGCACACCTCATGTTGCAGCGGAGTCCTACGAGAGTTGGAGACAGACTGGGTTAGTGACTGCCCAGGCGGTTTTGGACGTGTTCAGCGGGAGGAAACCACAGAATCGTTTGGCTTGAATGCGCTGTAAATTTCCACAATTAGAGAATCGAAAATTGTATATATTTACGAATATGTAAGTAATATATAAAAATGGACGGGAAAAATGTAGGGTGCGTTCTCTAATGGAGAACCGGAGAGCCTGTATTTCTGTTACTCAGTTTGCTTTACAAGGAAGGGGGATTGTGATAACATAATAGACAAGCTGAGGGAGAGCTGAAGGAAATATCTATGCAATTTATACAGAGATCCTGACGCCAGCAAAAACTAGAGGAGGTAGAAGTGTGAAGGGAATTTTGAAGGCACTGGACGCCCATTTTGAGCGGGTTTGTATGGGCATCCTGTTTGTCGTAATGTTTGTTGTAGTGCTATCAGGAATTATCACCCGACTGTTCGGATCACCCATCTCCTGGACAGAAGAGGCCGCTCGTCTGTCGTTTGTTTGGATGATTTTCCTGGGCATGTCTTTTGGTACAAAGTATGATAAGCACATCCGGGTAACCATTCTGCCGGACAAGTTCGGTCCGAAGTTTGCCTCTGGTGTAACCATCTTTTGGGATCTTGTAACCATCGCAGTGTTCATTTGGATTGCCATTTATGGCGCGGAATATGTGGGGTACAGCTCCGGTGCAAAGACCTATGCGCTGCAGCTGAACAAGGGCCTGGTGGCCTTCGTCATTCCCCTGAGCGCTTGCTTGAATGTACTGCGTTCCCTGCAGAAAATGTTCTTAGAGCACATTCCTGAATTCCGGGCAGGCGGAAAGAGATTGGAGGAAGAGGCATGAGTCTTGCATTTTGGGTATATTTAGCCATTTTCGTGGTGTTCCTGGCCTGCGGCGCTCCCATCTACATGGCTCTGCTGACCAGTGGTATTTCTTACTGTTTCCTGCATGGCGGAATTGATAACATGGCCATCATGGCAAAGATGTATGGCAGCCTGGACAGCTTCGTGCTGCTGGCCATCCCCATGTTCATGGCCGCCGGTATTGTAATGAACAACGGCGGAATTACCGATCGTCTGTTCAGCTTCTGCCGGGCGCTGCTTGGACATTTCCCCGGCGGTCTGGCGTACGTAAACGTGTTTGCATCCTTCCTGTTCTCCGGCATGTCCGGTTCCGCCCTGGCTGACGTGGGTGGTCTGGGCAGCGTTGAGATCAAGGCCATGCGTGATGAGGGCTATGATGATGATGTCATCTTCGGCGTGACCGCGGCGTCCGCCACCATGGGCCCCATCGTTCCCCCTTCCATCCCCATGGTTGTGTATGGTTCGGCGGCCTCCGTATCCGTTGGTACCCTGTTCATGGCAGGCATCGGCCCCGGCATCGTGATCGGCATCATCCTGTGCATTGCCGTGTTTATTGTCTCTAAGCGGAGAGGCTATAAGGTACATAAGCGTGCGACCCTGCGCCAGCTGGGTGGAACCATTAAGCGCAGCTTCTTTGCTCTGCTGCTCCCCGTGGTCATCATGGGCGGCATCATGTCCGGCTACTTCACCCCCACTGAGGCTTCTTGTATCGCCATTGCCTACTGTATCCTGGTAGTTTGCTTCATTTACCGCGATATGCCGGTGAAGCATCTGCGTGTGGTGGTAAGCGAGACGGTGTCTACCATCGTTCCTGCCCTGGCAATCGTTTCTTCCGCCTCCCTGTTTGGCTGGGTGCTTCAGTTTGAGCACCTGGGCGACAAGATGTACACGGCCATTACTTCCATTACCGATAATAAGTGGATTATCCTGCTGCTGATCGACGTCATCCTGCTGTTCTTCGGCATGATTCTGGACTCTACCCCCACGATCATGCTTCTGGTTCCCATCTTCAAGCCCCTGACCGATGCCGCCGGCATCAGCCCCATCCACCTGGGCGTTGTGGTTGTGCTGAACCTGATGATTGGCCTGATGACACCTCCTTACGGGCAGTCCCTGTTTATGCTCTCCGGTTCTACGGGAGTCCACTTCAATAAGGTGGTCAAATACGTAATTCCGTGGCTGCTGCCCATGTTTATTGCCCTGCTGGTCGTCACGCTGTTCGAGCCGGTTACCCTTGCCATTCCTGTCATGCTCGGCTACGAGGTGTGGTAATTCCGCACGGTCGGTACAGAACAGTTACAAATCGCAGATATTTTGTTTGCGCGCACACTCTCAAGATACGTGAGAGAGAAAATATGGAAGGAGAATTTAAAATGAAAGTGAAGAAGAGCATTGCCCTTGCACTCGCGTTGACCATGCTGGCCACGGCCACCTCTTGCAGCATGTCCCAAGGCAACACCTCCGGCGGAAGCAGCGGTGATACCTCCGCCAAGGAAGAGGAGTTCGTGTACGATCCCAACGACCAGTATCCCTGCACGGTCGTTTATCGGGACGGCGATCCCCAGCCTGACGTGGATGTTGAGATTACCTCCACCGATAAGGTTACTTGGACGGTTGCCTGCTGCCTGGTTGAGGACAACCCCCAGTCCAAGGCCATGGCGCTGATCGGCGAGGAGCTGGCTGAGCGCACCAACGGAAACTTTACTCTGGATATCTTCTACAACTCCGAGCTGGGCAGCGAGAACGAGGCCGTTGAGCTGACCCGTAACAATACGGTGCAGTTCGTTACCTCCAACGTTACCAACATGCCCACCTATGTTGAGACCTTTGGCGTGTTCGCTCTGCCCTACCTGTTCCACAGCGAGCTGGACGAGCTGAACTACCTGACCACCAGCGACATTGCCTCCGACCTGTACAAGCAGCTGGAGGATGCCTCCGGCCTGGTTACTCTGGGCTTCAACTGCACCGGTTCCCGCTGCCTGTCCACCAAGGGCGTGCCTCAGATCAGCAGCCCCGATGAGCTGAGAGCTCAGGGCGTGAAGGTCCGCTCCATGGAGCCCAAGGTGTGGCAGGATGTTATCACCAGCCTGGGCGCTACCCCCGTGCCCGTGGCCTACACTGAGCTGTACACCGCCCTGCAGACCGGCGTTGTTCAGGGCCAGGATAACCCCGTGGCCAACACCGTTGACGGTAAGTTCTACGAGGTTCTGGACACCTATTATCGCACTGACCACTGCTACCTGGTTTCCGGCTACTACACCAATGCGGACAGCTGGAACGCACTTCCCGATGATTACAAGGCCCTCTTCCTGGGTCTGCTGGATAAGTACCAGGGCAACTACTACCACGAGAAGATCCTGGACTTCCAGAAGGAGTCCGAGCAGATTATGATCGATGCTGGTGTGACTTTTGTTGAGCAGTCTGATCTGGACATGGATGCCTTCTATGAGAGCGCAAATGAGATGGTGGAAGCCAACTACATGAGCAATCCCGCTTATGCGTCTATCATTGAGGATATCCGCACCACCTTTGGTTATTAATTTGAGCCGGGATTCCTTGTAAAGGAATAAGGCAAAGCGACACCCGGCAACACGGGTGTCGCTTTTTTTATGAAATAGGTGAAATCTCTATGGAATTAGGTTTACAGGGAAAAGTGGTCGTGATCACCGGGGGCGGAACCGGAATCGGACGCAGCGCAGCGCTGGAGTTTTTAAAGGAAGGCGCGACGGTAGCGGTTTTGGGACGGCGGATTGAGCCGCTCAAGCAGCTGCAGGCAGAGGCGGGAACGTACGGAGACCACGTCTACTATGAGAGCTGTGATGTAACCGATACCGCGGCGCTGAGGGCGTTTGCCCAGGGAGTGTACAAAAAGTTCGGGGCGCTGGATGTTTGGATCAATAACGCCGGCGTTGCTGTGGATAAACCGTTTTTGGAATTCACCCAGGACGATTGGAACCGGGTAATCTCAATCAACCTGAAGGCGGTGTTTGACGGCACGCAAATTGCCGGGGAAATTATGCGCGGCCAAGGCGGAGGCGTGATTATCAATGCCTCCAGCTTTTGCGCCAAAATTCCCCATGCCAACGGGGTGCTGTATGCGGCGGCCAAGGCGGCGGTGTCCAATATGACCAAATCAACAGCAAGCGCTCTGGCTCCCTATGGGATCCGCGTTGTAGGGTATATTCCCGGCATGATCGTGACTCCCATCAGTGAATCTATGATTGCCCAGTATAAAGAAAAGTTCACGAAGGATATCGCATTAAAACGGCTGGGACGGCCAGAGGATTTGGCAAAACCCATTGTATTTTTGGCTTCTGATGCAGCGGGCTATATTACCGGCATTGATTTGGAGATCAGCGGCGGTAAGTTCGCAGCGCAGGACTGTGACATGCCCTATCGGTTTGCGCAGGAAACAGCAAAAAATCATTAAGGATGTAAGAAAGGATGTTTTATTATGGGTAAGGTACTGGTATCTGCATCGCATTTTGATACACTGTGCAAGCAGGCGTGGGAGCTGCTGGAGGCGAATGGACACGAAGTCATTTTTGATCCCTCCCGCTCCTTCCCGGCATACAGCCATGAGGAACTGGCGGAGATTATTCCTGACATTGATGCAGCGATCATCGGCATGGACTTCTACAATGAAGAAGTCTTTAAGATGGCGCCCAAACTGAAGTGCGTGTGTAAGTTTGGTGTGGGCGTAGACAATGTCAACCTGGATGACGCCACAAAATACGGCGTGAAGGTGTGCAACTGCCCCGGGCAGAATTCTAACGCCGTGGCAGAGCTGACGGTTGGCTTTATCATCGCGGTGCTGCGCGGAATTATTCCTCTGCACAAGGCCATGGAGCAGAGCAAGTGGCCCCGTTACATGGGTGAGGAGCTGGAAGGCAAGACTGTGGGCCTGCTGGGCTTTGGCGCCATTGCGCGGCAGGTGGCCAAGAAGCTGTCTGTTTTTGATGTGACAGTGAAGGCCTTTGACCTGTTCCCCAATGAGGCGGCGGCCAAGGAGCTGGGGGTGCAGATGGTCAGCCAGGAGGAAGTGATCCAGACCTGCGACGTTGTCAGCCTGCACATTCCTGCCACCAGCGAGAACCACCACCTGTTTGACGCCGAGACCATTGCATCTATGAAGGATGGGGCCTATTTGATCAATGCCGCCCGGGGTGCGCTGGTGGATCTGGATGCCCTTGCAGCGGCGATCCAGTCCGGAAAGATTTCCGGTGCGGCGCTGGATGCCTTTGAGGTGGAGCCTCTGCCCGGCGATTCCCCCATTCTTCAGTGCGAAAACGTGGTTTTGACCCCCCATACGGGTGCGGAGACCAAGCAGGCCTACCACAAGGTCAGCATGGTTGCGGCGCAGAACGTCATTGATACCCTGGCCGGCCGCGAGCCGAAATTCTGGGTCAACAAGAAGTAAGGAGAGAGCACAGATGGAAGCAATGCTTCAGGGAAGGGTAGCCTTTATTACCGGGGCGGCCCGTGGAATCGGCAAAGGAATTGCGCTTAAATATGCCCAGCATGGTGCGTCCATTGTTCTGGTAGGGCGGAATGAGAAAGCGCTGGAAGAGACGGCCAAAGAGATCCAGGACCAGGGCGGAGAGACCTACTGCGTCACAGCGGACGTAACCAACAACGACCAGGTGCTTGCCGCAGTGGAAAAGGCCATTGCCCACTTTGGAAAAATTGATATCCTGGTGAACAATGCCGGTATCAGCAAAGAGATGCCGCTGATGGAAATGCCCATTGAGGTATTTGACGAGATCATGACCACCAACATGAGAAGCGTGATGCTGGTGACCAAGGCAATCCTTCCCCATATGGTGGAGAACGGATACGGACGGATCATCAACATTGGCAGCGGAGCTGCCTTGCGCGGCCTGCCTGGCAGCGTGGCCTACTCCGCCAGCAAGGCGGCGGTGGTCTGCTTTACGCAGGCACTGGGCGATGAGATCCGTAAGGTGAATCAAAATGTCCGCATCAATGCCATTTGCCCCGGACCGGTGGACACAGAGCTGTTCCAGAAGTCGGAGCGGAGAGAGTTTATTCTCCAGGCGGGCGGCGACGTGTTCAGCACGGAGACAGTGGCAGACGGTGCGCTGTTCCTGGCCAGTGAGATGAGTAAGGGCGTCAACAGCCAGGTGCTGGTGATGCGCGGCTTCAACCGCTGGTAAACGCGGAGATACCGCTGCCGGGACACCGTAGACTAAAATGAGGAAGGAACGCTATGAAAAAGATTATCAATGCCCCTGAACAGTATACGGATGATATGCTCAAAGGGATTTATCGTGCCCACAGCGACCAGGTGATGTATGTCAATGACGATTTGCGCTGCTATTGTAAAAAGAACTGCGTGCCAGGAAAGGTTGCCATTATCACAGGCGGCGGAACGGGACATCTCCCCCTCTTCCTGGGGTATGTAGGCGAGAATTTGCTGGATGGCTGTGCCGTGGGCAGTGTTTTCCAGTCCCCCAGTGCAGAGCAGATCTTTGAGGTAAGCAAGCAGGTAGAACAGGGAAGCGGCATCCTTTATCTGTACGGAAACTACACCGGCGATATCATGAATTTTGATATGGCGGCGGAGATGTGCGAGATGGAGGATATCCGTACCTGCTCGATTGTGGGCGCGGATGATGTCAACTCCAGCGAGGATGTGGACAAGCGCAGAGGCGTGGCAGGCATTTTCTTCCTCTACAAGTGCGCGGGCGCCAAGGCGGCTCAGATGGGAACCTTGGATGAGGTTCTGGCGGCGGCCCAGAAGGCCAAGGACAACACCCGCACCGTAGGATTTGCCCTGACCCCCTGTGTCATTCCCGAGGTGGGACACCCCAACTTCACGCTGGGGGAGAATGAGATGGCCATGGGCATGGGTATCCACGGCGAGCAGGGAATCTGGAATGGACCGGTAAAAACAGCCGATGAGCTGGCCAAGGAGTCTCTGGAGACCTTGCTGAAGGATATGCCAGTGGCCCAGGGCGAGGAGGTTGCTCTGCTGATCAATGGGCTGGGCGCAACCTCCATCGAGGAACTGTACATCCTGTCTGAGCGAGTGTCCCACTATCTGGATGAAAAAGGAATCTCCATCTATCGCACGTTTGTGGGCGAGTATGCAACCTCCATGGAAATGGCAGGCGCATCCATCTCCATTATGAAGCTGGATGAGGAGAGCAAGCAGTGGCTGGATATGCCGGTGAACACTCCGTTCTACTGCCAGAAGTGAGGGAGGCTGAGCTGTTATGACGACGATTACTGCGGAAACATGGCCTGTCATTATGGAGGAGATTGCCCAGGTTATGACCCAGAATGCGGAACATCTGTGTGAAATGGACGCGCAGATGGGGGACGGCGATCTGGGACTGACCATGAAGAAAGGCTATTGTGCGCTGCCCGAGCTGTACCGTGCCATAGAAGAGGCGGACATGGGAAAGCACCTGACCAAGTCGGGAATGAAAATGTCCGGCGTCGTGCCGTCCACCATGGGGACGCTGATGTCTTCCGGCTGGATGGAGGCCGGGAAAAAGCTGGTTGGGAAAACCCAGGTTGGCCCACAGGAATATGCCGATTTTTTAAGCGGCTTTGCTGCGGGCATTGTCAAGCGCGGCAAGTGCAGCGTGGGTGATCGCACGGTGCTGGATGCTATCGACCCGGCGGCCAAGGCGGCTCAGCAGGCGGCGGAGCAGGGTCAGACCCTGGAAGAAGCGGCCAAGGCGGCGTTTGACGCGGCCCAAGAGGGGGTAGAGGCAACCAAGAACATGCTCCCCAAGTATGGCAAAGCGGCGGTGTTTTCCGGAAAAGCACTGGGAGTTGTTGACCAGGGAGCGACGGCAGGAATGCTGTTGATCCAGGGCCTGTACCAGGGAATTCAAAAACTCTAAGAAAACAGGAGTCAAGCTGGAGGCGTCCCATGGGGCGCGGAAGCTTGGCTCCTGTTTTTTGCAAAATTTGGCGGCAATTGGGATGGAAAGGGGAAGGGAAAAGAAACAATCGGACCTGTCCAAATGCGGGATGGTATGGTATGATACAAGAGAAAGGATTTAGAGCTTGGGAGGAATGGAAACCCCGCTTTTGGGAAAGGGAGGGCGTATAGATCTCCTAAATTTCTCCAGAAAAGACTATCGAAACCAAAGCCGGTGTGTTATATTTTTTTCAAAGACCCATGGCAGGATTCGGGCCATTGGAGACAGCGAACCCCCATAATGAGAACGATGCGAAAGGAAGAGTCATGATGGCACGGGAAAAAGCAGATTCCATGAAGAAAAACGCGGCGGCAAAGCAGCCTGAGGCTCCGTCCGCAGAAAAGAAGTCCCCCGCTGCAGCCGATGCTGCGCCCGCAAAGCAGGCTGCCCCGGCGGAAAAGAAAGCCGAGCCGGTGAAGACGAGCTCCCCCCAGGCAAAAACGCAGCCGGTGGCGGTCTCCTCGGACACCAAGGCCCTGGCCCACGCCGCGCCTAAGACGATGGCTCACACGGCGCCCAAGACTATGGCTCCGGTCCCGGAGAAGAAGCCCCTGGCCCATAATCCCCAAAAGACCATTGTCCCCGTTCCGGAGAAGAAGCCTCTGGTGGCGGTGGATCCCGCTCCGGCCAAGAAGGCGGAGCCCGCCCAAAAGCCGGAGCCCCCGGCGGGAAAGAAGGAGACGCCCGCCCCGGCGGCTGTGCCAGAAGAAAAGAGCGCTCCCGCTGCGGCCAAAGAGACGGCGGAAAAGAAACCGGCTGCGCCCCGGAAAAAGGCGGCTGCCAAAAAGACCAAGGAGGCCGCACCCAAGAAGGAGGCTGCCGCGGAAAAGAAAGAGAGCGCTGAAACGAAACCCGCCGCCAAGAAAAAGACGGCGTCTGCCGGAAAGAAGACGGCGGCCGGGGAGAAGAAGACGACGGCAGCCGGGAAAAAGGCCGCAGCCCCCAAGAAGGCGGCTCCGGAGAAGAAGGCCGCACCGGCTGCGGAGGAGACTGTACCTGTCAAAGAGGAGGCTGTTTCCATGAACGAGATGTCCAATCTGCCCCGTCGGAGCATTGCGTTTATTGGCTCGGAGTGCCACCCGTTTGTCAAGACAGGCGGCCTGGGCGACGTGATGTACGCCCTGCCCCGGGAGCTGGCACGGCTCAACTGCGACGTGCGGGTCATCCTGCCCCGCTATGCCTGCATTCCCCAACAATATCAGGACAAGATGGTCTACCGGGGCGAGTTCTACATGGACCTGGGCAAAACCGGCCGCAGCTACTATGTGGGCATCATGGAATACATCTGGGACGGCGTGGTGTATGACTTCATTGACAACCAGGAGTTTTTCTCCACCGGCAATCCCTACGTCAATCTGGTGGATGACATCCCCAAGTACTGCTTCTTCAGCAAGGCCGCCCTGGCGGCCCTGAACTACATGAACTGGATCCCCGACATCGTCCACTGCCACGACTGGCAGGCGGCCCTGGTGCCGGTGTATCTGCGCACCCTGTTCAAGGACTCCCCGGTGGGCCACGCCAAGTCCATCCTCACCATCCACAACCTGCGCTTCCAGGGCATCTACAACATCCCCACCCTTCAGTATTGGTCCGGCCTGCCCGACGAGGTGTTCCGCATGGGGGCCATGCAGCAGAACTGGGTGGACGCCAACATGCTCAAGGGCGGCCTGGCCTATGCCGACCGCATTACCACCGTCAGCGGCACCTACGCCTGGGAGATCCAGACCAAGGAGTATGGCGAGGGGCTGGAGGACCACCTGCGTTACCACAGCGGCAAGCTGCGGGGCATTGTCAACGGCATCGACTACGGCATGTGGAACCCGGAGACCGACCCCGCCCTGGCGGAAAACTACGGTCTGGGCAATGTGCTGGACCACAAGATGGCCAACAAGCTGGCCCTTCAAAAGGAGCTGGGCCTGGAGCAGGACGCGGGCAAGTTTGTCATTGGCCTCATCTCCCGGCTCACCAACCAGAAGGGGCTGGACCTGGTGAACACCATCGTGCCCCAGATCCTAGACGGCAACACCCAGGTGGTGGTGCTGGGCACCGGCGACAAGCAGTATGAGGACGCCTTCCGCTACTACGAGGGGGCCTATAAGGGTACCTTCTGCGCCTGCATCCAGTATGACGAGTCCCGGGCCCACCGCATCTATGCCGGTTCCGACGCCCTGCTGGTGCCCTCCCGCTTTGAGCCCTGCGGCCTGACCCAGCTCAACGCCATGCACTACGGGACCATTCCCATCGTCCGGGAGACCGGCGGCCTGAAGGACACGGTGCAGCCCTACAACGAGTATAACGGCGACGGCAACGGCTTCACCTTCGACCGCTACGATGCCGGGCTGCTGCTGGACGCCATCAACCGGGCAAAGACTCTCTACTTCACCAACCGCTACCACTGGGACGAGGTGGTCCAGCGGGATATGGCCAAGGACGTCTCCTGGGAGAACTCGGCCAAGCAGTATAAGGACATGTATCTGGAGCTGACGCCCTGGTAATCGGGTTCAGATGACGAAAAAAGCCGGCAGACACCACGGTGTCTGCCGGTTTTTTGATACATGGGCTCTCCCCGGACCAAAGCAGTCAGATGTGGGACTCCAGGATCTGGGAGGCGGAGAAGTCCTCGATCTGCAGGTAGTACTCCGCGCAGTCCAGCAGAGACTGCATAGGGACAATGCCCACCACCTCGCTGCCCACCACCCGCACACCGTAGCGGCGGGCCTCCATCTTCACCATCTCAAAGGCGCTGTATACGGAGGTCTTGGTGTAGTCGGTGAGGTTCATGGTCACCTGGGACAGGTTCCGGTCCTCCAGGGCAATGCCCAGGGCTTTGACAAAGCGCAGGCCGCCGCCGATGTGCCGCACCCGCAGGGCGATCTGCCGGGCGATCTCCGGGTTGGGGGTGTCCAGGTTCACATTGAAGCAGATCAGGGGCATTCTGGCCCCGATGGCGGTGGCTCCGCCAGTGGGGTGGATGGTGTCCGGACCGAAGTCGGGTTTCCACATAGGGTCCTTCATCTTCTCCCGCAGCCCCTCAAACTGGCCCTTGCGGATGTTGGCCAGATCCACCCGGTGGGGGGCTGTGGCCGACTTTTCGTAGAGGTAAAAGGGCTGGCCGTAGCGCTCGGCGGCCAGCTGGGCCACCTCCCTGGCCAGCCGGTCGGCATCCTGAATGGTGCAGCCCCGCACGGGAATGAAAGGGATCACATCCACACAGCCGATGCGGGGGTGCTGTCCCTCGTGGCGGTTCATGTCAATGAGCTCCACCGCCCGGCCCACTGCCTCCACCATGGTCTCCTTCAGCGGTTCCGGCTGCCCCAGCACCGTGACCACGCAGCGGTTGTGGTCGGGGTCGATGGAGTAGTCCAGCAGCTTGATACCCGGCTTTGCCCGGAACACATCCACGATCTGCTCCACTTTCGTCAGGTCCCGTCCCTCGCTGAAATTGGGGACGGATTCGATCCACGTTTCCTGTTTCATCATGGCACAGTTCCCTTTCAATCCAGAATTTCCCTGAGCGGGTCAGTGGTTTTATTATAATAATTTTTTTCCGGCAGTACAAGCCGGGCACAATTTTTTCGCCTGGGGCGGTTGCGGAGGGGCCGTTTGGCAGGTATACTAAATTCCAAGAATCCACCCGGAAGGAGAGGTTTCCATGTTGAAGGTGACCATGCTTCAGACCCCCAGTATCCTGCTGGACGGGGAGCCGGTTTCGCTCCCGTTTAAGCGGGCAGACGCGCTGCTGTACTATATGCTGGTCCAGCGCAGCGCCACCCGACAGGAGCTGATCGCCCTGCTGTGGGAGAACCGGGACGAGGCCACCGGCCTGAAGAATCTCCGCAACACCCTCTACGTGCTGAAAAAGGCCCTGGGGGGAGACCTGCTCATCTCTCCCCAAAAATCCCTGGTGGTGGTCAACCGGGACTGGGAGATCGACTGCGACTATGAGCGCTTTACCCAGCAGCAGGACTTCTCCGCCTACCAGGGGCCCTTTTTGCAGGGCTTTGCAGTCAAGCACGCCTTCTCCTTTGACGAGTGGCTGGGGCGTACCCGGGAGCGGCTGCATGAGCAGTACCTGGGCCACCTGGTCCAGCAGGCCAGGGACGCCCACGAGGCGGGGGAGGAGGAGGAATCCATCCGTCTGGCCACCGAGTACCTGCGGGAGGAGCCCTTTGACGAGACCATGGCCGCCTTTTTGATGGAGCGCTTCCAGGAGGAGCAGAAGTACTCCAAAGCGGTGCAGGTGTACCAGAAGCTGAAGGAGCAGCTGCTGGAGGAGCTGGGCACCGATCCCCTGGAGAGCACCACCATGCTCTACTACGAGATCATGAACCAGTGGAGCGACACCAGCCAGACCGCGGAGGAGAACGGCCCCCAGATCCCCGTGGGCCGGGAGTCCACCTACGCGGCCCTGCGGGCGGCGGCCGACTCCTTTATGGAGGGGGCGGCCAGGCGCTGCTCCCAGCTGCTCATGGGCGAGGTGGGCTCCGGCAAGAGCTGCCTCATTGAGTACTTCCTGCGCTGGACGGACCTGTCGCCTCTGCTGGTGCTGCAGTGCGGCTGCCTTCAGTCCGAGGAGGGCCTCCCCCTGGCCCCCTGGGACCGGATCATGCTGGCGGTGTGGGAATTTCTCCAGGAGGAGAAAATCAGCCTGCCTCTCTCCCTCCAGGCCAGGCTGGGGCAGACCTTCTCCTTCTTCCGCTCGGAGGATTCCGGTGGGGGCGGCACCGCTGCCCAGACCCTGCGCTACTGGGACCACAGCCTGCAGGACAGCGTGGTGCTCCTGTTTTCCACCGTGATCCGGCGGAAAAAGGTGCTGCTGCTGATGGAGGACCTGCAGTGGATGGACCAGGAGAGCTTTCAGCTGGTGGACACCCTGCTGCGGCGGCTGAAGGACGGGGGATTCATGGCCGTATTTACCTGCCGGGACGATCTCAGCCCCGGGGCGCGGGAACGGTTGGAGGGGTTAGAGAGCGACGGGCTGCTCCACCGCCACCGCCTGCACCCTCTCACCGCCCAGGAGACGGAGCAGCTGCTGGACCGGGAGCTGGGCAGCGAGGCGGCCCAGCGTATGGCCCCCCAGTTTTACCGGGAGACGGGGGGAAACCTCTACCTGCTCACCGAGCTGACCCAGGCCTACCGCCGCAGCGGCGATGTGGAGGCCACCCTGCGCGCCCTGGGGGACATTCTGACGGAGCGCCTGTCCGGCCTGTCGGAGGACGCCATGCACGTGGCCCAGCTCATCTCCCTGTTTCAGGAGGAGGTCCCCTCCCGGCTGCTGCTGGGGCTGATGGAGGAGGACGACCGGCGGCTGACCGCCGCCCTGGAGGAGCTGCACAGCCGGGGCATCATAGAGGAGCGCCGGGGGGAGCGGGACGCCGCCTACGGCTTTGTCCATCAGCGGATCCGGGAGCTGATCTATGGCCGCCTGACCACCTATCAGCGCCAGCCCCTCCACCAGCGGGCGGCGGAGCTTCTCTCTGAGCTGGAGCCCCCGAAGGACGGGCGGGCCTGCCGCCAGATCGCCCAGCACTTCCAGCTGGCGGGGGACCGGCTGGGGGCGCTGGAGTACCAGGTCCGGGCGCTGGATCTGGACAGCTCCCGGGTGTGCGCCCCCTTCTCACGGTTTGGCGGCGACGCCCCGCTGGTGATTCCTGCCAAAGAACTGGAGGAGAGAGCGCAGAGCTGCCTGACTGAGTTGTCGGCGCTGCGCCGGGATGGGGTGGATCCCGCCGCCCTGGCCGCCCTGGAGCACTGGGTGACACTGAGCCTGGGGCGGATCGAGCTGTTCCAGGGCCTGGCAACCCAGGGTGCGGACCGGCTGGGCGGGCTGAGCGGCAGCGTATCCAGTGAGCAGAGCTTTATCCCCGTCCAGGCCTGCTATCTGCTGGCCTATACGGCGGTTTACCGCCAGGAGTGCGAGCAGGCCGAGCGCTACACCGCCACCGGGGCCAGGCTGCTGGAGCGGCTGAACGACCCGGTGGGACAGGCCCAATTCCAGTGTCTGCGGGGCAGCTGCTTCCGCCTGCGGGGGGAGTACGACAAGAGCCGCTACTACCTTCAGGAGGCCATGGACACCCTGGAGCGCCTGCCCCGCTCCACCAGTGTGCGGCTGCAGCTGGCGGCGGTCTACTCCGACTACGGCAAGGTGTGCTGTCAATGCCGGGAGTACGCCGAGGCCTGCTCCTACTACAAGCGGGCTCTGGCCCTGATGGAGGACGGACCCTGGCCCGGAGGGGTGTGGATCTATGTCCACTATGGCCGGGCGGCCTTTGAACTGGAGGACCACACCAAGGCAAGAGAGCTCTTCCTTCGGGGCTACCAGAACGCCAAAATGACCGGGGAACCCTGGGGAAGGACGGCGGCCGCCGCCTATACCGCCTACTACCAGATGCTGGACGGGGACTACCACGGGGCGGCGGAGAGCCTTCAGGATGCCCAGGACAGCCAGACCTGTCTGCAGTCCCACCTGGAGGGGACCATTTTATGCTTTGTGTCCATGCACATCCGGTGCCGCATGGAGCTGGAGCACCGCATGGACACCCCCCTGGCCGCCCTGGTGCCGGCACTGCCGGAGGATTACGCCCGGCAGGGGATCCGTCTGGCCGCCCGCATCCCCGATGTGTTTGAGGCCGAGCGCCTGTCTCAGAGCCTGCGGGACGGCATCACCACCCGGGTGCGCTACCGGGCCGCGGAGCTATACAGCAAGAACAAAAATTACATGGCAGAATAAAGAAACGAAACGCCTACCCCATCGGAGGAGAAATGCTCCGGTGCGGGCAGGCGCTTTTCTTATTCGTCTGGCTGGAAACCGCCGGCCTTTTGTTCCAGGCGGCGGACGGCGGCCTGGAGGGCGTCCCGAATGGGGGCCACGCCCAGCTGCCGCAGGCGGTCAATGGGGCCGGAGATGCTCAGGGCAAGCCCCTCTCCCTGTAACCGCAGCGGGACTGCCACTGCGGCAGCGCCCAGGTCCACCTCGTTTTCCGAACAGCAGAAGCCCTGCCGCCGGATCTCCGCTACCTGCTTGCCCAGCGTCCGGGCCTG
>CABVDR010000001.1 GCA_902497145.1 uncultured Oscillospiraceae bacterium | reverse complement strand
AAGCAGCGCACCCGGAACAGGCCGTGGAGGGCGCCGGACAGCTCGTGGCGGTGGACCAGACCGATCTCACCCACCCGCAGGGGCAGCTCCCGGTAAGAGTGGGGCTCGCTGGCGTAGACCAGCATGCCGCCGGGGCAGTTCATGGGCTTGATGGCGTAGTCCTCGCCGTCGATGACGGTGGTGTACATGTTCTGCTTATAGTGATCCCAGTGGCCGGAACGCTCCCACAGCTGGCGGTTGAGGATGATGGGGGTGGAGATCTCCACATAGCCATACTTCTTGTGGACCTGACGCCAGTAGTCCAGCAGGGTGTTTTTCAGGGTCATACCCTTGGGCAGGAAGAAGGGGAAGCCGGGGCCCTCGTCCCGGAGCATGAACAGGCCCAGCTCCTTGCCCAGCTTCCGGTGGTCCCGCTTCTTAGCCTCTTCGATCTTGGCCAGATAGGCGTCCAGCTCGTCCTTCTTTGGGAAGGCGATGCCGTAGATGCGCTGGAGGGTCTCCCGGTTGGAGTCACCGCGCCAGTAGGCGGCATTGCAGGCAGTGAGCTTCAGGGCGTTGCCCTTGATGCGGCCGGTGGAGTCCAGGTGGGGACCGGCGCACAGGTCGGTGAACTCGCCCTGCTTGTAGAAGGAGATGTGGGCATCCTCAGGCAGGTCGTTAATAAGCTCCACCTTGTAGGGCTCGCCCTTCTCCTCCATGAACTTCAAAGCCTCTGCCCGGGGCAGCTCAAACCGCTCCAGCTTCAGCTTCTCCTTGCAGATCTTCTTCATCTCCGCCTCAATCTGCTCCAGGTGCTCGGGAGTGAAGGCGAAGGGTGCGTCCATATCGTAGTACCAGCCCTCGTCGATGGAGGGGCCGATGGCCAGCTTCACCTCGGGCCACAGACGCTTGACGGCCTGGGCCATCACGTGGGAGCAGGTGTGCCAGTAGGTCTGGCGGTATTCAGGATTTTCAAAGGTAAACTCGTTCTTGTTCTCCTCAGACATGGGAAAAACCTCCTTACAAATTTGGTAGGGGTAAGAAAAACGCCTCACCCCTGAGTTGTTTCAGGGGTGAGGCATCGTATTTTAGTCACGCTGCAAATTGGACACACGGCCGGGTCGCTTTCGCTCCGTCTCTGGCTTAAAACAGTCCGCCCCCGGCGGCCTTGGTTTCTCGCCCTCGCTTTGCTCCAAGCTCCCCTGTGTGTCTATTTTCCGCGCTCTGATGACCCACGGTTCCACCCTTATTGCACGAAGCTGATGACAACGTGCCGCTTGTGACCTCTGTAACGGGAGGACCCGTCCCGGTTGTTTCCCGGGCGGCTCGGGAGTGGTGGCAGCCGCTGGCCCGCGTAGGACAACTTTCAGCATGTGTGTCCCTCTCTGCACGGGGCGCGGGCGGCTCGGTCTCCGTCAGTGCCAATTTCACGCAGAAAATATATCACCATTACCAGGGACTGTCAAGAGGAAAGTGGCTTGTGTGGGAGGAAATCAGAGGGTATAATAGAGAAAAATGCCGCATAGGAGGTTTTTTCTATGGATGAACAGAGCCGCCAGGTCCAATTTCACATCCAGTGCGCCCCCGGTCAGGTGGGCAAGTACTGCATTCTCCCCGGCGACCCGGGGCGGTGTGAGGCCATCGCCCAACACTTTGATTCCCCCGTCCACATCCAGACCAACCGGGAGTACACCACCTACACCGGCACCCTCCTGGGGGAGAAGGTGAGCGTGGTGTCCACCGGCATCGGCGGCCCCTCCGCCGCCATCGCCATGGAGGAGCTGTGCAACCTGGGCGCCCACACCTTTGTGCGGGTGGGCACCTGCGGGGGCATCAAGCTGGAGGTGCAGAGCGACGACGTGGTGGTGGCCACCGGCGCGGTGCGCATGGAGGGCACCAGCCGGGAGTACGCCCCCCTGGAATGGCCAGCCGTCCCCGACTTTACCGTGACCCAGGCCCTGGTCCGGGCGGCTCAGAACCTGGGCAAGCCCTGGCACGCCGGAGTGGTGCAGTGCAAGGACTCCTTCTATGGACAGCACTCCCCCGCCCGGATGCCAGTGAGCTATGAGCTGGAGCAGAAGTGGGAGGCCTGGAAGCGCCTGGGGGTGCTGGCCAGCGAGATGGAGTCGGCCGCCCTGTTCGCCGTAGCCGCCACGCGAGGGGTGCGGTGCGGCTCGGTGTTCCACGTGATCTGGAACCAGGAGCGGGAGAAGGCTAGCCTGGATCAGAAGGAGTCCCACGACACCTCCGCTGCCATCGAGGTGGGCGTAGAGGCCCTGAAGCTGCTGATTCAGGCAGATCAATCGGCGTAATTTGTACTCTGCGTTTGAAAGGAGCGCTCCCATGGCCAAGAAAAACAACCGGGACACCAAGGGCCGCATCATTGAGGCCGCCTGGAGCCTCTTCTACCAGCAGGGCTACGACGACACCACGGTGGAGGAGATCATCCAGGCCTCCGGCACCTCCCGGGGTTCCTTCTACCACTATTTTGAAGGTAAGGACGCCCTGCTCTCCTCCCTGTCCTACCTCTTCGACCGGAAATACGAGGAGCTCTCCCCCACTCTGGACCCACAGCAGGACCGCTTTGACCAGCTGATGTACTTAAACCAGGAGCTGTTTGTGATGATCGAGAACTCCATCTCCCCCGACCTGCTGGCCAGGCTCTACTCCTCCCAGCTGGTGACCCGAGGGGAAAAGCACCTGCTGGACTATAACCGTACCTATTATAAATTACTGCGGCAGATCATGGCCCAGGGGCAGCAGCGGGGTGAGCTGCGGGGGGATGTGACGGTCAGCGAGCTGGTGCGGGTATACGCCCTGTGTGAGCGTGCCCTCATCTACGACTGGTGCCTTTCGGCGGGGGGCTACTCCCTGCCCCAGTACAGCCAGACCATGCTGCCCATGTTCTTTGGCGGCTTTCGAAGTCAGTTGTCCAAAAAAATTCCCTAGAAATGTACTGCCTGCTCTCGTTGATTTTAAAGGTTTTTAGCGGATGCTACAAGAATGGTGTATAGAATTCATTCTATACACCATTCTTTATTCTATTCTGCCGTTCTTTGTGCTATAATGGCCCCATTGTTCCGGCAAAGTGTGTATCGGAGCAGGAGAGTTGAAGAAAAAGGAGCGTGTTCCCATGACCACCGCGCAAATGCTGATCCTGCTGGCCATCGTGGTCTATCTGCTGTTCATGCTGTGGATCGGCTGGATCTGTGCCAAGAAAAACGAATCGGTAGACGACTTCTACCTGGGCGGTCGAAAGCTGGGCCCCTTTGTTACCGCCATGAGCGCCGAGGCCAGCGATATGTCCTCCTGGCTGCTGATGGGCCTGCCCGGCGTGGCCTACCTCACCGGTCTGGCGGAGGCCAGCTGGACCGCCATCGGCCTGGCCGTCGGCACCTACTTAAACTGGCTCATTGTGGCCCGGCGTATCCGCCGCTACTCCCACCGTTTGGATGCCATTACGGTGCCTCAGTTCTTCTCCAAGCGCTGGGGAGATGACCGCTGCCTGCTGTCCGCCATCTCCGCGCTGGTCATCATCATCTTCTTTATTCCCTACACTGCCTCCGGCTTCTCCGCCTGCGGCAAGCTGTTCTCCACCCTGTTTGGCATGGACTACCTCACCGCCATGCTGATCTCCGCCGCCGTCATCGTGATCTACACCGTTATGGGCGGTTTCCTGGCCGCCTCCTTCACCGACCTCATCCAGTCCATTATCATGACGGTTGCTTTGATTGTGGTACTGGGCTTCGGCGTTACCCAGGCTGGCGGCCTGGACGCGGTGATGGATAATGCCCGCTCCATGGCAGGTTACCTGTCCCTGGACCGGATTCATGACCCCGCCACCGGCGGCTCCAATCCATACAGCCTGCTCACCATCTGCTCCCTGCTGGCCTGGGGCCTGGGCTACTTCGGCATGCCCCACATTCTGGTGCGCTTTATGGCCATTGAGGATGAGAAGAAGCTGAAATTGTCCCGCCGGGTGGCCTCCTCCTGGGTGGTCATCTCCATGGGAGTGGCCATCTTTATCGGTGTGGTGGGCAACGCCATGACCAAGGCGGGCGCTATGCCTCAGCTGGCGGACGCGGAAACCATCATCGTGAACATTGCCAGCCTGATCAGCCAGTACGGCGCGGTGCCCGCTCTGTTGGCCGGCATCATTCTGGCCGGCATTCTGGCCGCCACCATGTCCACCGCCGACAGCCAGCTGCTGGCCGCCTCCTCCTCCATCTCCCAGGACCTGGGCAACGACTTTTTGAAGAAGAACCTCTCCGGCAAGCGGGGCATGATCGTGGCCCGGACAGTTATGATCGTCATTGCCCTCATTGCCGCCTTCCTGGCCCGGGACCCCAATAGCTCCGTGTTCCGCGTGGTATCCTTTGCCTGGGCCGGCTTTGGTGCCGCCTTCGGCCCCGCTATGCTGATGGCGCTGTTCTGGAAGCGCTCCACCAAGTGGGGCGCCTTGGCCGGTATGATCGTGGGCGGCGTGATGGTCTTTGTGTGGAAATTCCTCATTGCCCCCATGGGCGGCGTGTGGGCCATCTATGAGCTGCTGCCCGCCTTCCTGTGCGCCCTGGCGGCCATCGTTGTGGTCTCCCTTCTCACCCCCAAGCCCGACCAGTCGGTGCTGGAGATGTTTGAAGCGGTAAAGAAATAACCTCAAGAAGCCAAAGAAGCCGTGGAGCTCAGCTCCACGGCTTCTTTCTATATAAGGATACTTTAGAAGGACACGCCCTGCCAGATCATGGCGTCGCATACCTTTTCAAAGCCTGCGATGTTGGCGCCCATCACCAGATTGCCCGGCGCGCCGTAGTCCTTGGCGGCCTTATCAATGTTGTGGTAGATGTTCACCATGATCTCCCGCAGGTGCTTATCCACCTCTTCAAAGGACCAGGACATGCGCATGGAGTTCTGGCTCATCTCCAGGCCGGACACCGCCACACCGCCGGCGTTGGCCGCCTTGGCGGGGCCAAAGAGGATGCCGTGGTCCTGAAGATACTTGGTGGCCTCCAGCGTGGTGGGCATGTTGGCGCCCTCGGCCACGGCGATGCAGCCGTTCTCCTTCAGTGCTCTGGCTCCCTCGATGGGCAGCTCGTTCTGGGTTGCACAGGGTAGAGCGATGTCGCAGGGCACCGTCCAGATGCCTCTGGGGTCCTCCACATACTTGGCGGTGGGCACGTAGTCCAGGTAGGTCTTGATGCGTTCCCGCTTGACCTCCTTAATGAGCTGGATGGTGCGGTAGTCAATGCCGTTCTCGTCCACGATATAGCCGTTGGAGTCACTCATGGCCACTACCTTGCCCCCCAACTGGGTGGCCTTCTGGTTGGCGTAGGTGGCCACGTTGCCGGAGCCGGAGATCACCACCCGCTTGCCCTGGAAGGAGGTGTTGCGCTCCTGGAGCATCTCCTGAGTGAAGTAGCACAGGCCGAAGCCGGTGGCCTCGGGCCGGGCCAGGGAGCCGCCGGAGCAGGGAGCCTTGCCGGTGAGTACGCCGTTAAACTCATTGCGGATGCGCTTATACTGGCCGAACATATAGCCGATCTCCCGGCTGCCCACACCCATGTCACCGGCGGGCACGTCGGTATCGGGGCCAATGTGGCGCTGCAGCTCGATCATGAAGGACTGGCAAAAACGCATAATCTCGTTGTTGCTCTTGCCCTTGGGGTCAAAGTCGGAGCCGCCCTTGCCGCCGCCCATGGGCAGGCCGGTGAGGGAATTTTTGAAAATCTGCTCAAAGCCCAGGAATTTAATGACCGACAGGTTCACGCTGGGATGGAAGCGCAGACCGCCCTTGGAGGGGCCGATGGCGGTGGAGAACTGCACCCGGTAGCCCCGGTTGACCTGGATCTTGCCCCGGTCGTCCACCCAGGACACCCGGAACAGCAGGCTGCGCTCCGGCTCCACCAGACGCTCAATGATGCCCAGATCCTCCAGCTCGGGACGACGCTCAAAGACCGGCTCCAGCGAAGTCAGGACCTCTTCCACGGCCTGTAAAAATTCCTTTTGGTCGCTATACCGTCCGCACAGGTCCTGGTATACGTTTTGCAGATACGCATTCTTGATCGCCATAAGTGTTTCCTCCCTTAATGCAACCGCGCCGGCCTACATCTCTTGCGAGGCGCCGGGCAAGTCGTTTGTGATTCCAGATTATAGCAGTGGCCTTTCTTTTTTGCAAGTTTACTCATTTTATCCTGCATTTTCATTAATTTCACGGGATTTAACCCCATTGTTGCCCTCATATATTCTGATTTTTCATAATTTATATTCAATTTTTGAATGCTGAAAATTATTTTCTTTCCCCGTTTTCGCGTTTTCTTCAGATCCGCTAAATTCTCCGCTGTAAAATAAAATTTGTTTGTTTAAATTTTACACTGTAAAGGGCAAAAGTCACGGTTTCTCCCCATTCCCTCACTCTACGCATCCTCCGCTCCGCTCAGAACAAAAAAATTCCCCGCCGCAGACGCGGCGGGGAATTTTACGCAGCAATTCAAGGCTCAGGCCTTGCGGATGATGCCCATAGGAGTGGACTCGCTGGACTGACCCAGGGGATTGTCCCCTAAGATCTTGGCGATGTAGTCCATGGAGGGCTCCTTCTCGGAGAAGCCCAGAATGTTGGCGCCCAGGTCGTTGATGTCCACAATGGCAACGGGGTGGCCCAGGGCGGCCGCCAGCTTCTTGGAGGTGCCCATGGGATCGGCAGGGGTGAGGACCACGTAGTGGTCATAGGGGGGGATGGTACCCTCGGTGGGACCGTCGATACCCCGGGCCTTGGAGCCGGCCACAATGTAGAACCAGCCCTTCTTGCCCAGAATCTTGCCAATCACGCTGCAGAAGGCGGCAAACAAAATGCGCAGGGTGCCGCACTCCTGAAGGGCCATCTCCATGGTCTCCGGAATGCCCAGGCCGATGCCGGCGGGGGTTTTGGTCACATAGCGGCTGAGGGTGACAGCCAGCTTCCGGGGCTTGATGTCCTCCATGGGGATAGCGCGGCTCTGGGTGCAGGCCACCGCCTTTTCGGAAATAAACAGGATGTCGCCGGGCTGCATCTTTTCCTTGGCGTAGCGGCACACCACGTCCTCCATCTTGTCCGCCTTGGTGATGAGGTGGGTTTTGATGGGGATGCGCTGGTAGTCCACGCCGTCCACGGTGCGGATCAGCTGCTTGCCCGGATTGGCGCTGTATACGCTCTCTTCGCTCATATCTTGCAACTCCTCTCAGGGGGGACGTGCCCCGCTCTGCATCAAAGATTGTTCCACGGTTTCTGTCACATTATAGCACCGAACTTCAAGCGGTTCCATAACTTTTCCCAATTTTTTTCGGTCAAAATTACTGAAAATCCGAAGATATTCTGTGCTCTTCCCTGCCTGTGTGGAAACTTAATCTCCCAGCTCCTCCGGCAGGGGACGCCGCCGGTGCTCCACCGGCCCCCAGGCTGGCAGCGGCAGGCGCTGCATTGCCCCAAAGGCCCGGCTCTTCAGACCGGGGTAGCGGCCGTTGAGCTCATAAATAAGTTCCTTGATCTCCTGGCGCTTGGTGTTGCCGTTGGCAGGACATGGATTTTCCACCACCGGCAGTTCCAGGCGCTGAGCGGTATGGGCCACCAGCTTTTCCCCGCAATAGAGCATGGGCCGGATCTGGGTGATGCCGGTGCGGTCCAGCCAGGTCACCGGCTGGAAGCAGGACAGCCGCCCCTCAAAGATGAGGGACATAAACAGGGTCTCCACCGCGTCGTCATAGTGGTGTCCCAGGGCGATCTTGGTGATCCCCCGCTCCTGCATGGCATTGTGCAGAGCCCCCCGGCGCATTTTGGCGCACATGGAGCAGGGGTTCTTCTCCTTCCGCACGTCAAAAATGATGTGATGGATCTCGCTGGGAATGAGGGTATAGGGGACGCCCAGCTCCTCACAATAGTGGGCCACAGAGGAAAAATCCATACCCGGGCGGCCATCGGCATGGCCCATATCTAAGGTGATGGCCTCCACCTCAAAGGGAATGGGGTAGAACTCCCGGAGCTTGGCCAGAGCCGTGAGCAGCATCAGGGAGTCCTTGCCCCCGGAAACACCCACAGCCACCCGGTCGTTGGGGGCAATCATCTCGTAGTCCTCCACACAGCGGCGGACCAGGGATAAAATACGGTTCATTTCTGTCTCCTTCCGGGCAAAACAGCCCCGTTTCATAACATTTCCCGCAAAACAATTTAAAAATCAAACGCGAGATTTCAAGAGAATTCACGAGATTTCAAGAGAATACAGGAGATTTTTTAAACTCAGTAAAAAATACCTCAAAAAGTCGTTGACACTCGACCGCCCAAATACTATAATACAAAACGCTCCGCTTGTACAGTGGAGCCCATGATTTTATTCCAAACACCGTGGTTCAACATAAGCACACGAAAAATGGAGGTTTCACCTATGTCCACTTTTATGGCCAACAAGGGGAACATCGAGCGTAAGTGGTATATCCTGGACGCCGCGAACAAGCCCCTGGGCAAGACCGCTGCCGCCGCCGCCACCCTGCTGCGGGGCAAGCATAAGCCTGAGTTCACTCCCAACGCCGACTGCGGCGACTTTGTCATCGTTATCAACGCTGACAAGGCCGTTCTGACCGGCAAGAAGCTGGACCAGAAGTACTATCGCCGTCACTCCGGCTGGGTTGGCGGTCTGAAGGAAGTCAAGTACCGCACCCTGATGAACGAGCGCCCTGAGCTGGCCATGAAGCTGGCCGTGAAGGGTATGCTCCCCAAGAACTCCCTTTCCAACAGTGCCCTGACCCGCCTGAAGATCTATCGCGGCGGCGAGCATGAGCACGCTGCCCAGAAGCCCGAGCTCTGGGACGCTCAGTAATCAGGAGGTAGACGATCATGTATCAGAGCAAGAAGCCTTATTTCTATGGCACCGGCCGTCGGAAGTCCTCCGTGGCCCGTGTTCACCTGTTCCCCAACGGCACCGGCTCCATCACCATCAACGGCCGTGACATCGACGACTACTTTGGTCTGGAGACCCTGAAGCTGCTGGTCCGTCAGCCCCTGGCTACCACTGACAACCTGGGCAAGATGGACATCGTTGCCACTGTCACCGGCGGCGGCGTCACCGGCCAGGCCGGCGCTATCCGTCACGGTGTGGCCCGCGCCCTGCTGCTGGCCAACGAGGAGTACCGCCCCGCCCTGAAGGCTGCTGGTCTGCTCACCCGCGATCCTCGTATGAAGGAGCGTAAGAAGTACGGTCTGAAGGCCGCCCGTCGCGCTCCCCAGTTCAGCAAGCGCTGATTTTACCCTTTGCTTTTTCAAGGTGCTGTCCGGTTGGACGGCACCTTTTTTATTTGCAGATCTTCTCAAGACACCGTCCATCCGGCGGTGTCTTTTTTTGCAGCGTTGGAGGCCATGCAGGCTATCTTGAGTTCCTCTGCGGCAGATGATAGAATGGAAAAAACGCCCTGTATAAAAGAGGAGGGAACCCGGGAATGGAGATTGAACATGCCTTATATACCGCAATGCGTTTCAACTTTCTGTACGTGGACCGCTATGTCTTTCGCTCCGGCTGGATCTATCCCAACAGCTACATTCCCTACACCATGGTGCGCTACATTTTAAAAGGCAGCGCAGAATTTATTCTGAACGGAAAGAGTTTTTATGTCCAGGAGCGGCAGGTCATCTATATTCCCGAGGGCTGCTACCTGGAGTGTCACGCCCTGGAAGACTATTTTGAATTTATCAGCATCCGGTTTAAAGTAACCTCTCAGCTGGCTACGGACAACTTTCTCCAGGAGTACTATCATATTCAAACGGTCAATCCCTGTGGGGAGCACGATGAGATGGAGCGGCACTTCCAGGAGGTCTACCGCAACGCCACCAGCCAAATCCCCAGCAAGGTGTTCCGTATCCGGGGCAATCTGGAGCTGATTGTAGCCTGGCTGGTGGATCAGGCGGGCGGCGATTGTCAGGCACAAACAGAGCTCACCAAAGGAGAACCCCTGTTTGAGCGTCCGCTCCAGCTGGTGGAAGATACCGAGGCCTACCGGCAAGACCCCAGAATCAACGTTCTGGTGGACTACATCGTCACCCACCCCACCGAACATTACACCTCAGATGTTCTGTGTCAGCTGGTCAATATCAGCTCCTCCACCCTGCGCCGGCTGTTTAAAAAGCACACCGGGAAATCGCCCAGCGACTTTATCCAGGATCTGCGTCTGACTGTGGCAGCCCGCCGCCTGCTGGTAACCAACGAGCGCATCTCCACCATCGCCTATCAGGTGGGCTTTGAAGATCCCAACTACTTTTCCCGCCTCTTTCAGAGGAACTTTGGTGTGTCGCCTCAGGCATACAGGAAAAACGCACAATAGATTATAAGATCTAAAAAATCAAATTGTGAATTTTTGTCAAAATAAAACGAGCAAATAATGATTGTTTTGTGCTACTATTAGCCGTTTTGTCATATTGTAAAATAATATCCGCCACGATATACTGTGTGTATAGTAAAAGTACACAAAATAGAAATGGAGGATTGGAACATGAAGAAATTGCTTTGCATCTCCCTTGCAGCAGCGCTCTCCCTTTCCCTGTTGGCTGGTTGTAACAGCGGCACAACCTCCTCTGGCGGATCCAGCACTCCCTCCGGCTCCGGCTCCAGCGGTGAGCTCAACGGAGAAATCACCTTCTGGCACTCCTTTACCCAGGGCGCCCGCATGGAGGCCATCCAGGCGGCTGCCGACCAGTTTATGAAGGACAATCCCGGCGTAAAAATCAACATTGAGACTATGGCCTGGGGCGACTTCAACACCAAGTGGAACGCGGGCATCACCACCGGTGACCTGCCTGACATCAGCACCGCCCAGAACACCGGCGAGGTGGTGGAAATGTTGAATGCCGGCGTTCTGGCTCCCATGGACAGCACCATTGACGCCATCGGCCGGGACCTGTTCTCTGCCAACGCTCTGGCCGACATGACCATGGACGGTGCTACATACGGCGTCCCCTATTACTCCCACGCTCAGGTCATGTGGTACCGCACCGACCTTCTGGAGGCCAACAATCTGGAGGTCCCCAAGACTTGGGATGAGTTCTACGACGCTGCGGTGGCTCTGACCAAGGACGGCGTATACGGCTGTGCCTTCTCCTGCAGCCCCAACGACCTGCTGTGCACCCGCTACCTCAACTACTACGTCCGCTCCGGCGGCGGCAGCCTGCTCAACGATGACCTGACCGCCAACCTCACCAGCGACCTGGCCATTGACGGCATCAACTTCTGGGTCAACGTCTACAAGAACTGCTCCCCCGCTGAGACCATCAACTACACCGTCAACGATCACGCGACCCTGTATTACCAGGGCACCACCGCCTTTGACTTCAACTCCGGCTTTATGATCAGCGGCGTGGAGTCCAACCGCCCCGACCTGCTGCAGTACGTCTCCTGCGCCCCCCTGCCCACTCTGAACGAGGGCGATCCCTATTACAGCGCTGAGGCCACCCACATTCCTCTGGTGACCTGGAAGAATTCTGAGCATCCCGAGATCTGCCAGGCCTTCATCGAGTACCTGTATCAGGAGGACAATTACCTCAACTTCCTGGCCGCCGTTCCCGTGGGCATGCTGCCCTCCATCAAGGGAATCGACCAGAACGAGACCTACCTGTCCAACCCCATCGTGCAGCAGTTCTCTGACGAGGCCGCTGTCATCCATCGCCAAGGCGGTGGACGAGGGCTGCGCCATCGGCTTTGAGCATGGCCCCAGCGCTCAGGCGGGCCTGCTGACCAGCCAGGGCGTCATTGAAGAGATGTTCCAGGACATCATCACCAACGGCACTGACGTAGAGACCGCAGCCAAGGCGGCGGAAGATAAACTCAACGAGATCTTTGATACCATGGTCATGTAATCATATGCAACCGGAACGGAGGGGCGGGAAGAACACTCTTCCCGCCCCTGCTTCTCAAACCGAGAGGGAGGCGACCTATGAAAACAAAAACCCACGCCGCCCGTACCGGCGGCATCTATGGCAGCCGAGCGACCCGCTGGATCTTTGTGGGCCCGGCCATGCTGGTGGTCATCTGCCTGCTGGTCTATCCTCTGCTGTCTACCCTGGTATATAGCTTCACCAACAAGACAATGATCCGCCCGGATTTCGATGTAGTGGGCTTAAAAAATTACATCAGTCTGCTCACCGATGAGGAATTTTATCTCGCCTTCGGCCACACCCTGTTCTGGACCATCTGCAGCGTGTTGGGACAGGTTATCGTAGGCTTTATTGGGGCGCTGTGCCTCAACCGGGTCAAAAATAATGTGGCAAAGAATATGTTCCGTATTTTTGCCATCATCCCCTGGGCCTTTCCCGCCATTGCCACGGCCATGACCTGGAAGTGGCTGCTCAACGGCATCTACGGTTTTATACCCACTATGCTGAAAGACTTGGGCCTGACCGAGGGGCTAATTCAGTTTTTAAGCAACAGCGACCTGGTGCTGCCCACCCTGGTGGGAATCAACATCTGGTTCGGCGCGCCACTGATCATGGTCAACGTGTACGCGGCCCTGCAAACCATCCCCCGGGATCAGTACGAGGCGGCCCAGATCGACGGAGCCAACGCCTGGCAGTCCTTCCGGTATGTCACCGCCCCCCACATCCGCACGGTGGTGGGTCTGCTGGTGGTACTGCGTACCGTGTGGGTCTTCAACAACTTTGATATCATCTATATGATCACCGGCGGCGGCCCGGCCGGGGCAAGCCGCACCATGCCCATCTTCATCTACGACATCGGCTGGACCGGACGTCTGGTGGGCAAGGCCTCGGCGGCCTCCATCCTGCTGCTTCTGTTCCTGATCATCCTGTGCGTGCTGTACTTCTCGGTGATCAACCGCTGGGAGAAGGAGGACGGCTAAGATGAATAAACGAAAAAGATTCTCCCCGGGCGGCTGCTTTTCCTATGTCTACTTAATTTTACTGTCCATTATTGCCGTTTTTCCCCTGCTGTGGCTGCTGGTCTCCGCCTTTAAGTCCAGCGGGGAGATGCTGGCCCATCCAACCACGTTTCTGCCCATTGAGTGGACACTGGAAAACTTCAAAACCGTCCTGTTTACCCTGAAATTTACCGTCAACATCAAAAACAGTCTGATTGTTGCCCTGTGTACTACGGTCATCGCCACCTTTATTTCCGCCCTGGCCGCCTACGGTATCATCCGCTTCTTCCCCAAGCTGGGCAACATCATGACCAAGATCCTCATTACCACCTACATGTTCCCCTCCATCATGCTGGTCATCCCCTACGCCGTGGTCATGAATGTACTGCATCTGACCAACAGCCGGGTTGGCCTGGTGCTGGTGTACATGTCCTTCAGCGTTCCCTACGCCGTGTGGATGCTGGTGGGCTTCTTCAAGACGGTGCCCATTGATATTGAGGAGTCCGGGCGGATTGACGGAGCCAACCGGTTCCAGGTCTTTACCCAGATCGTACTGCCCCTGGTCCGGCCCGGCATCGTCTCCACCGCCATCTATGTGTTTATCAACGCCTGGAACGAGTTCCTCTACGCCCTGCTTCTGGTGAGCAGCTCCACCAAGACCACTTTGTCGGTGGCGGTAAAGACTCTGGAGGGTGCGGATATTCTCAACTGGGGCTCCATGATGGCGGCCAGTGCCATTGTGGTTCTCCCCTCCATCATTTTCTTCTGCTTAATCCAAAACAAGATTGCCGGCGGTCTGGCCGACGGCGCGGTAAAATAAGAAAGGCAGGTAACATAATATGAAGACCATCGGTTACGCCATCGTAGGTGTAGGATATTTCGGCGCCGAGCTGGGCCGCATTATGAACGAGCAGGAGGGCGCCCGGGTGGTAGCCGTTCTGGATCCGGATAATGGAGAGACCATTGCCAAGGAGTACGGCTGCGACGTGGAGACCGACCTGGATACTCTGTGCGCCCGGCCCGATGTGGATGCGGTGCTGGTGGCCACCCCCAACTATCTCCACAAGGAGCCCGTGCTCACCGCGGCCCGCCACAAGAAGCACGTCTTCTGCGAAAAGCCCATTGCCCTGAGCTATGCCGACTGCGACGAAATGGTAAAGACCGCCCAGGAAAACGGCGTGATCTTCATGGCCGGCCATGTGATGAACTTCTTCCGGGGTGTGCGCCACGCCAAGCAGCTCATTGCCGAGGGCAAGATCGGCCGGGTGCTCTATGCCCACTCCGCCCGCAACGGCTGGGAGGAGCCGCAGCCTGAGATCAGCTGGAAGAAGATTCGGGCTAAATCCGGCGGCCACCTGTACCATCACATCCATGAGGTGGACTGCATCCAGTTCATCATGGGTCCCGCCACCGAAGTCACCATGACCGGCGGCAATGTGGCCCATCAGGGAGAGCAGTTCGGCGACGAGGACGACATGCTGTTCTTGAACCTGGAGTTTGGAAACAACACCTACGCCGTCATCGAGTACGGTTCTGCGTTCCACTGGCCGGAGCACTATGTGCTCATCGAGGGCACCGAGGGAGCTATCCGCATCGACATGTGCAATGTGGGTATGACGGTAAAAACCAAGGACGGCAAGGAGGAGCACTATCTGGTCCACGAGACCAAGGAGGAGGATGACGACCGCACCCGGATCTACCACAGCACGGAGATGGACGGTGCCATTCAGTACGGCCATCCCGGCAAGAAGCCTCCCCTGTGGCTCCACGGCATTATGAAAAATGAGATGAAGTACTTTAACGGCATTATGCACGGCGATCCCGTCCCCGACGAGTTCCGGCCCCTCATGACCGGTCAGGCCGCCCGGGCCGCCATCGCCACCGCCGACGCCGCCACCCTCTCCCTGCGGGAGGACCGGAAGGTGAAGATCTCCGAGATCACCGGCTGAGCCCATCGGTCACAGTCCCACCGGTAACCTTCCGACTTTGGACCGGAAAGGAGACACACCGTTTATGATCTACGACACGCTGAATCATCTGGAGCAGTATCAGGGGCTTTTCCCCCGGCTCTACCGGGGACTGGAGCTGCTGCGCACCACCGATTTCTCCTCCCTGGCGGATGGGCCGTATGAAGTGGAAGGCAAAGATCTCTTCTTCTCTCTCCAGTCCTATGAGAGCAAGCCCGCCAACCTCACCCCCGAAGCCCACCGGGACTACATCGACATTCAGTTTCTGGTGGAGGGGACGGAAAAGGTGGGCGTGGCCCCTCTGGAGGACATGCTGGAAGAGGTAGAGGGCCGCCCGGACAGCGACATCTGGTTTTATCGCGGTCCGGTGGACGAGATCACCCTCTCCGGCAACCGGTTTGCCGTCTTCTTCCCTGGCGACGCCCACGCCCCCGGCATTGCGCCGGAAAAGCCAGCCCCCTGCCGCAAGTGCATTGTCAAGGTTCGTCTGTAACATAACTGCCAGAGGCCCGTGCCGGATATCCCGGCACGGGCCTCTCTTTTATCTCTCACCGTCTCCTCTTCCCGTCCCTTGTGAAAATCAGGGAGTTCGGCTATAATCAAACAGGAATAGGAGGGAGATACGCCTATGAATATTCAGCTGCAGCATCTCACAAAAACATTTCACAGTCCGGGGCGAAAGTCCTCCGGCGAAGTGGTTGCGGTCAACGACTTTACCTTTGAGATCCCCGACGGCCAGCTCATCGGTCTGCTGGGCCCTTCCGGCTGCGGGAAAAGTACGACCTTAAACCTCATTTGCGGCCTGGAGCAGCCCACCAGTGGAAAAATTTTCTTTGGTGACCGGGACGTCACCGACCTGCCCCCGGAGCTGCGGGGGGTGGGCATGGTCTTTCAGAACTACGCCCTCTACCCTCATCTGACGGTGCGGAAGAACATTCTCTTCCCCCTGGAGAATTTAAAGGGGAAGGACCGGCTTACCAAAGAGGAGATGGCCAGGCGGGTGGACCAGGCGGCCTCCCTGGTACAGATCGGGGAGCTGATGGACCGCAAGCCCAGCGAGCTGTCCGGCGGCCAGCAGCAGCGGGTGGCCATTGCCCGGGCACTGGTAAAGATGCCCCATGTCCTGCTGCTGGACGAGCCCCTCTCCAATCTGGACGCCCGGCTGCGCCTTCAGACCCGGGAGGAAATTCGAAAAATCCAGCGGGCTACCAAGATTACCACGGTCTTTGTCACCCACGACCAGGAGGAGGCCATGAGCATCTCCGACCGCATTGTGGTGATGAAGGAAGGGGTCCTGCAGCAGATCGGCCAGCCCCAGCAGGTCTACGATGACCCGTCCAACCTGTTTGTGGCCAAATTTCTGGGCACGCCCCCCATCAACGTCTTTGACGGCCAAATCCAGGGCGGAATGCTCTGCCTGGGCGGAGCGGCGGTCTTACCAGTCCCCGGCATGCCGGATCAGAGCGTCACGGTGGGCATCCGCCCCGAGGGCTTTTTGCCTCAGGCCGACGGCCCCCTCTCCTGCACCCTGAACAGTGTGGAGGTGATGGGCCGAGACATCAGCGTGGTGGCCTCCCACCCCGCCTGCCAGTCCCCCACGCTCCGTGCCATCATCACCGCCGACGCTCCCGTGGACCGCAGCGCCCAGAGCGTCCGCTTTGCCTTAAAGCCGGAAAAAGTCTTTCTTTTCCAGCCCGACTCCGGCTGCCGGATTCGGAGTGTGCCATGAAACAGCAACGAAAAGCCTGGCTCTACCTGCTGCCCGCCCTGCTGTTTCTGGTGGCTTTTATGGTTTATCCTCTCATCGATGTGTTCATCTATTCGGTGGAGGAGGGCTATAACTTCGCCTCTCAGACCTACTTCGGCGTGGGACTGTACAACTACTCCTATGTGCTCCACGACCCCTACTTTTTGCAGGCGGTGAAAAACACCTTCCTGCTGGTCATCATCACCGTCCCCCTGTCCACCGGACTGGCTCTGGTCATCTCCCTGGCCCTCAGCTCCATCCGGCCTCTCCGGGACCTGTTCCAGACCATCTACTTTCTGCCCTACGTGACCAACACGTTGGCGGTGGGTCTGGTATTTATGATCCTGTTTCAAAAGACGGAGTACACCGACGGCCTTATCAATCTGATGATCCAGTGGTTTGGAGGCTCCAGCGTGGACTTCATCGAGGGTCCCTACTGGGCCAAAATGTTCGTGCTGTGCTTCTACACCATCTGGGTGGTCATGCCCTTTAAAATTCTCATTCTCACCAGCGCCCTGGCCTCGGTAAACCCGGACTACTACAAGGCCGCTCGGGTGGACGGCACCTCCAAGGGGCGCATCTTCCTGCGCATCACGCTGCCCATGATCTCCCCCATGGTGTTCTACCTCATCGTCACCGGCTTTATCGGCGCCTTCAAGGCGTACAGCGACGCGGTGGCTCTCTTCGGCACCGACCTGAACGCGGCGGGGATGAACACCATTGTGGGCTATGTCTACGACATGCTCTACGGCGACAGCGGCGGCTTCCCATCCTACGCCTCGGCGGCCGCCATCATCCTGTTTGCCATCGTGCTGACCATTACCTGCATTAACCTGCTGGTCAGCAAAAAGCACGTGCACTACTAAGGGGGGGATTTTTATGGAACAATCTTTTGACTTTGAACGCCTCCAGGGGCGGGCGCTGCGCCGCAAACGCATCCTGCGCTTACTCACCTACCTGCTGCTGGGCGTGTGGGCGGTGGTGGTGCTCTTCCCCTTCTACTGGATGCTGCTCACCTCGGTGAAGGACTACGGCGCCTACAACGCCGAGCACATCCCCACCTTCTTTACCCTCTCCCCCACCCTGCAAAACTACCATGACGCCTTTACCTCCGTCCCCCTGGGCCGGTATCTGGCCAATACGGTGTTCTTCGCCGTGGTCACCACCGCCCTCATGGTGGTGGTCATCACCCTGTCGGCCTACGCCTTTGCCCGGATGGAATTTCGGGGTAAAAACCTGCTGTTTACTCTGTTTCTCTCCCTCATGATGATTCCCACCGAGCTGGTGGTCATCACCAACTACGCCACCATCACCGGCCTGGAACTGCGCAACACCTTTACCGGCCTCATCCTCCCCTCGGTCACCTCGGTATTTTATATCTACCTGCTGAAAGAGAACTTTGAGCAGGTGCCAGACGAGCTCTACCGGGCAGCCAAGGTGGACGGCACCTCCGACTTTAAGTACCTGTGGAAAGTGATGCTGCCCATCTGCCGCCCCACTCTGGTGACCATCATCATCCTGAAGGTCATCGAGTGCTGGAACTCCTACGTGTGGCCCCGGCTCATCACCGACGACCCCAACTACTTCCTGGTGTCCAACGGCATCCAGGAGATCCGGGAAAACGGCTTTGGCCGGGAAAATATTCCCGCCATGATGGCGGCAGTGGTGGTCATTTCGGTGCCCCTCATTCTGCTGTTCTTCCTGTTCCGGAAGAAGATCATGGCGGGCGTGTCCAGAGGAGGGATCAAGGGATGAGAGGAAAACGCGTGTGTGCGGGCCTGCTCTCCGCCGCCCTGCTGCTGGGCCTGACCGGCTGTCACGGCTCCAAGGAGACGGTGAGCTTCCAGGTGCCTGACACCTTTGACGAGAGCCGCACCTATGAGATCACCTTCTGGGCCAAGAACGACACCAACAAGCGCCAGACCGACATCTACAAGCAGGCTATTGCCGATTTTCAGGCTCTCTACCCCAACATCACCGTGGAGCTGCGCCTGTACACCGACTACGGAAAAATTTATAACGATGTCATCACCAATATTTCCACCGGCACCACCCCCAACGTGTGCATCACCTACCCCGACCACATCGCCACCTACCTGACAGGGGAAAACGTAGTGGTGCCTCTGGACGACCTGTTTGCTAACCCGGACTACGGCCTGGGTGGCAGCCAATTGAAGTTTGACGGCCCCACCCAGGAGGAAATCATCCCCCAGTTTCTGGAGGAGTGCGACCTGAACGGGACCTACTACGCCGTGCCCTACATGCGCTCCACTGAGGCCTGCTATATTAACAAAACTTATGTGGAGAAGCTGGGCTATACCCTCCCGGAAACCCTCACCTGGGACTTTATCTGGGAGGTGTCCGAGGCGGCGGCCAAGCAGGACGCCCAGGGCAATTACCTTCTCAACGGCCAGAAGGTGATGATCCCCTTCATCTACAAGTCCACGGACAACATGATGATCCAAATGCTCCAGCAGCTGGACGCAGGCTACTCCACCAATACGGGAGACATCCAGCTCTTTAACGACACCACCAAGGAGCTGCTGGGCACCATCGCCCAGCACGCGGAGACGGGCGCTTTCTCCACCTTCAAGATCTCCAGCTACCCGGCCAACTTCCTCAACGCCGGCCAGTGCGTCTTTGCCATCGACTCCACCGCCGGCTCCACCTGGATGGGGGCCGACGCCCCCCTCTCCGACATCAGCCCCGATGCCTTTGTGGACTTCGAGACCGTTGTCATGCCCATCCCTCAGTTTGATCCGGAGAACCCCCAGATGATCTCCCAGGGACCCTCCATCTGTATCTTCAACAAGGAGGATCCCCAGGAGGTGCTGGCCTCCTGGCTGTTCACCCAGTTTCTGCTCACCAATGAGGTACAGATCCCCTACGCCCAGACCGAGGGGTATGTCCCCGTCACCTCCAAGGCCCAGCAGTCGGAGGAGTACCAGGACTACCTGTCCCGCTCCGGTGAAGACGATGACACCTACTATGATGTGAAGATTGCGGCCACCGAGCTTCTGCTGAACCACACCGATGACACCTTCGTCACCCCGGTATTCAACGGCTCGGCCTCCCTGCGGGACGCCGCCGGACAGCTCATTGAGAACACGGTAAAGTCGGTACGGCGGGGACAGACCATCGACGAGACCTACTGGGACTCCCTCTTTGATGAGGTGCAGGCCCTCTACCACCTGGACGAGACCAGTGCCTCCACCTCCGCCCCCGGGGACCTGGGACCCCTGCCTCAGACGGCGGTGATCCTGCTGGGCAGCCTGGGTGCGGCGTGGGTGCTGATTCTGGTATGGGTCCTGCGGGACTGGCGAAAAAAACGGACCAGCCATTGATTTCTCCACAATACCCGTTATAATGAAAGCGGTCGAATCATTTCGGCCAAACCATTGGAAAAGGAGTAGCAAGATGAAACGTACCATTTTTTTGACCCTGGCCCTCACCCTGGCCCTGGTGGCCACCGGCTGCGGCAGTGACACCGCCAAAGAGGATGCCTCCGCCTCCGGCAGCGAGAACACCTCCACCTCTCAGTCCCAGTCCTCCGCCTCCGGCTCCCAGACCACCGGCGAGGTCATGAGCTATGCGGAGTATATGGCCGCCGATCTGGACAGCCAGGTCACCGTGGAGACCTACGTCCAGGCCAAGCAGTCCTGGTGGGACAACAAGGCCACCCTGTACACCCAGGATCAGGACGGCGCCTACTTTATCTACGACATGCCCTGCTCCCAGGAGGACTATGACAAGCTGACCCCCGGCACCAAGATCCAGGTCACCGGCTATAAGTCCGAGTGGTCCGGCGAGGTGGAGATCATTGACGCCACCTTCCAGATCGTGGGCGACGGCGACACCTTCGTGGCGGAGCCTCTGGACGTGACCGAGCTGCTGGGCTCCGATGAGCTCATCGACCACCAGAACCAGCTGGTCTCCTTCCAGGGCCTGACGGTGGCTCCCTCTGAGGACGCCAGCGGCAACCAGGTGCCCTTCCTGTACAACTATGACGGCTCCGGCACCCAGGGAGATGACCTGTATTTCAATGTCTCCCTGAACGGTCAGACCTACACCTTCACCGTGGAGTCCTACCTCTGCGACAGCTCCACCGAGGTCTACAAGGCCGTGGAGGCTCTGCAGATCGGCCAGGTCATCGACGCGGAGGGCTTCCTCTACTGGTATGAGGGCGTCAACCCCCACATCACCTCCGTCACGGTGGCCCAGTAAGTTTCTCACCTTTTTCCAGCCTGCTGCCCTCTGGGCGGCAGGCTGAATTTTTTCTGAAAAATTTTTCTTCCCTGCAACAATTTTCCCTCCGGGAGCGTCAAGCTAGGTAGAAGGGGGTGAAAGGATGGACCACTTAACCGGCTCCACGGTGGACTGGGAGGCTCTGGTGTCCCAGGAAGAAAACCGGCTCTACCGCACCGCGCTGGCCATTTTGGGGGACCCCGGGGAGGCTCAGGACGCGGTTCAGGAGACCTTCCTTACGTTTTTGGAAAAGGCGCCGCCGGACCTGGAGATCCCCGGGGCGTGGCTGATGCGGGTACTGGTCAACGGCTGCAAAAGCCGGCTGCGCCTGCGCTGGCGGCGGCCCACGGTGCCCCTGTGGGACGAGCTTCCTGCCCCCTCCCCCCAGGAGCGGGAGGAACTGGAGGAACTGTACGCCCTGCCGCCCCAAGACCGGGCCGTCATCCATCTGCACTACTACGAGGGCTACTCCACCCAGGAGATTGCCCAACTGCTCCACTGCCGTCCCGGCACGGTGCGCTCCCGGCTCTCCCGGGCCAGAGAGCGGCTGCGCCGATTATTAGGAGGAGATTCTTTATGAAATACTACGCTCAGTATATGGACTCCCAGCAGGTGACCCTAGAATTTCACCGCCGCCTGTGTGAACTAAAACCCCGGTCCCGCCGCTCCCATGTGGGGCAAATCGCCGCTTTAGCCGCCTGCGGCGCGGTGGCCTGTCTGGCCCTGTATGTGGGGCTGTCCCCCGCCCCTACCCAGGTTACCTCCGACACCATCGTCCCCGGCATCCAGGATACCATCGGCCCCGGAGAGTCCTCCGGCTATCTGGTGCCGGACAGCGGGGAGGGAACCGCCAACTTCTTCTGCCTCCGGGGAATTGACTATGTCCCGTTGGAGACCGAGATAGACAGCTCCCTGCGCTACGCTGTGCAGGAGGGCTCCTTTGGCCGCACCCTCACCCAGGAGCAGTTATTTGATCTGTTCTGGCCGGATGGCGATGGGGAAGGCATCCCCTGGACGCTCTTCTGGGACGGCTACACCCTGAACGCCGACGCTATCTATGATAAAAATGGCTCCTTGCTCTGGGTAACCGTAGTAGGCGGCAAGGGGGACGCCCACTTCTCCCTCCAGCTTGCTCCCGATCAGCTCCCCCCCACCTGCGTGGCCGGGCCGGAGCCCACCTACTACGACTACTTTGATACGGAGATCGCCGCCTGGACCAGCACCGGCGACTGGAATAACGATGGCACCCAGGAGACCAAGGTAACCATCCAGGCCGTGAAGGACGGGATTGGGGTGCGCTTTGTGAACTACGGCCAAACTGATCGGGAGGGCAAGGACACCGCCCTGGACTTTAGTACCCTCTTTGTCAACCACACCTTTGCCGGGGAGGGCATCCAGTTCACTCTGGATCACCTGCGCACTGCCGCCGACATCCCCGCCTGGCGGGCCGACACCTTCTCCAGCCTGGAGGAGGCCCGGCAGGAGGCGGCTTTCGCCCCCTACCTGCCCACCTCTGCGCCCGCAGGCTACGGCGAGTTTGAGGGTACCCTGTCCTACCAGGAGGGGATCAAAAACACCCTGTTTCTCCGTTGGAGCCGGGGTTACAGCGATGTGACCGTCCGGGTGTCTCTCCCGGAGGGCGGCGCGCCGGAAGGAGAACCGGTGGATATCAACGATCGGGCCGCCTATGACGTGCGGCTCTACTCTATCCCCTGGTGCGACAGCGTACCGGAAGAATATCGGGACACGGTGGACAACCCCATCTTCCGCGCCCAGGATATGACCCGGGAGGTAGTGGCCGCCCGCTCCCACTCCTACCAGGACGCGGGGGACATTGACGGCCCCCACATCGACTTCACCATCCGCTATCCCGACGGGACCGAGGCAACCTACACCAGCAAGGGGCTGGGTGAGGATGCACTTTGGGCCATGATTTCCCCCACGCTCCCCAGCTGAGGGGGTTGCGGAGCGGACAGCGGCGCATTATAATGGAATGGTATGAAAGGAGCCGTTTCCATGAAGATTATTGATGCGCATTTACATATTTTCCCCTCCGAACCCCGCACCGACGCCATGGCCGAGAAGGTAGGCCACGTCAACTCGGTGGAACACCTGCGGGAGGTGTACGGGCAACTGGAGATCGTCCACGGTGTGGTCATGGGCAACCGCAGCCTGGATGTGGGCTTTCACAACTACCCCACAGATCTGTTCCACTACTGCGTGGGGCTGGACAGCCTGGTGCTGGATCGGGGAGAAACCATCCCCAAGGACCTGCCCGATCAGGTGGAGGAGCATCTGAAGCGGGAGAACTGCTGCGGGGTCAAGCTCTACCCTGGCTACAACAAGATCTGGCTCACCGACCCCATCTACCAGCCCATCTATGAGCTGGCCGCCCGCTACGACAAGCCGGTGGCGGTGCACATGGGGCTCACCTCCTACTCCCGGGCCTATTTAAAGTACAGCCACCCCCTGGTGTTGGATGAGGCGGCGGCCGACAACCATCGCACCCGCTTCGTCATGTGCCACTTCGGCAACCCCTTCCTCCAGGAGGCGGCCGCCGTGCTGGAGAAAAACCCCAACGTGTCTACCGACCTGTCCGGCCTGCTGGAGGGCCGGGTGGATCTAGACGCCTACTTCCTGGACCGGGCGGTGTACGCCGAGCTGCTTCGGGGCTGGCTGAGCTATGTGGGCTGCTGGGACCGGGTGATGTTCGGCACGGACTGGCCCATCGTCAACCTGGAGGAGTACATCCGCTATGTCCAGCGTCTGGTCCCTCGGGCCCACTGGCAGCCGGTGTTCTTCGACAATGCCAACCGGATCTACGGTCTGGGACTGGACGCCTGAGAGAGGAGGGAACCGGACATGCTGCCAAAAGACCCTGTACTGCTGCTGAGCGTAGTGAATACCAAGCTGCGGGACAGCTACCCCAGCCTGGAGGAGCTGTGCCACGGGGAGGACGCCGACCCGGACGAGGTAACAAAAACCCTGGCCGCCATCGGCTACGTCTACCAGCCGGACCAGAATCAATTCAAATAAACACGATGGCCTTCTCCCTTTTCCGAAGAAGGCCATAAAAAAACACCCGGAGCAGCTGCTCCGGGTGTTTTTGATTCTTGGGGTAATCAGTCCGCCAGCAGGTTCTTCTCGGTGGCGGGGTCAAACAGGTGGATGAGCTGGCTGCGGAAGGTGAAGCCCAGCTTGGTGCCATAGGGCACACCGGCGCGGAACTCGGCGGGCAGCTCAGTGGTCTGGATGCGCATGACCACGTTCTGCTGCTTCTCTCCCTCGCCCACGGTGGCGTGGAGGTAGAGCTCGCTGCCCATCAGCTCGGACACTTCCACCGTAGCTTGGATGGCGTTGCCGCCCTCGGTCTGGACGGTGATGTGCTCGGGACGCACGCCCACGATCACGTCGGCGCTGCCCTGGCCCTTGGCAGACAGCTTCTGGGCCATCTCGTCGGTGACGGGGATGGTGGCGCCCATGCACTGGATCTGATAGCCGGCGGCGGTCTTCTCCAGCTGACCATTGAAGAAGTTCATCTGGGGAGTACCGATAAAGCCGGCCACAAACAGGTTCACAGGGGTGTCAAAGACCTGCTGGGGGGTGCCGATCTGCTGGACGAAGCCATCCTTCATGATGACAATGCGGTCGCCCAGAGTCATGGCCTCGGTCTGGTCATGGGTGACGTAGATAAAGGTGGTGTTGATGCGCTGGCGCAGCTTGATGATCTCAGCGCGCATCTGGTTACGCAGCTTGGCGTCCAGGTTGGACAGGGGCTCGTCCATCAGCAGAACCTTAGGCTCACGGACGATGGCACGACCGATGGCCACACGCTGACGCTGGCCGCCGGACAGAGCCTTGGGCTTCCGGTCCAAATACTGGGTGATATCCAGGATCTCAGCGGCCTGGTTCACCCGGCGCGCGATCTCCGCTTTGTCCATCTTGCGCAGCTTCAGGGGGAATTCCATGTTCTCCCGTACCGTCATGTGGGGGTACAGGGCGTAGCTCTGGAAGACCATGGCGATGTCGCGGTCCTTGGGCTCCACGTCGTTGACCAGCCGGTCATCGATGCGAAGCTCGCCCTTGGAGATTTCCTCCAGGCCGGCCACCATACGAAGGGTGGTGGACTTACCGCAGCCGGAGGGTCCAACCAGGACGATAAACTCCTTGTCGGCAATTTCCAGATTGAAATCGCTCACCGCGGTGACGTTTCCGTCATAGATCTTGAAGATGTGCTGAAGGCTCACAGTAGACATGGGCTCTGGCCGTAGTACACTTGCCTCTGCGCGTGTACCTCCCCGACAGAGAGCGAAACCCTGACGGGATTACGGCAGGTCTCCACACTGCCGCACCGCCGGCCGGCGGCTTACATTTTCCTCCTTTTTTCTGGTCCGTTGGGCTATTGGAATGGAGTAGTCCAACGGCCTGCAACTGATGGAACGCGGCTGCCCAAATAAGGGGCAGAAAACGCTTCCTGTTTCATATCATACCCCAGGGGGCGGCAGACAGGCAACTAAATTCTCCTCGTCTGAACAGAGAAATTTCTTTCCTCCATTCAGTGCTTTTCCCCAATAAATCTACATTTGTATTTTATCTTGACGAATGTAGATTTTAGGGGTATGATAATCCCATTCCAAATCGGGAGGGGACGCTATGGAGCACCAAGAAGAACATCTGGATCTGCGGCAGCGCAAGACCCGCAAGCTGCTGGTGGAGGCCCTGGCCCATCTGCTGGAGGAAAAATCCTTCCAGGAGCTGTCGGTCACTGACATCTGCCGGCGGGCCATGGTCCACCGTACCACCTTTTATTCCCATTTTAACGACAAACAGGAGCTTCTGCATTATCTGTTGGAGGGTATGGAGCGGGAGTGTGCGGACACCTGCCTGCCCCAAGACCCGGACCGAAGTCCCCGGGAATATCTGCTCACCGCCGCCCGGAACGTCTTTCAGTTCTTTGCCCAGCGCCGTGCTTTGTACCGGGCCTGTCTCAACAGCGGAGCTGCCACCCTGGCCCACACCCTGGAGGACTGCGCCGCCGGGGAGCTGTGCCGCCTGCTGTCGGAGCCTCGGTTTCGGGCGGTCTCCCCCCAAGTCGATCCCCAAGTAGCCGCTCACTTCTACACCGGCGCCATGCTCTCCCTTATCCGCTGGTGGCTCTCCAGCGACGAACCTCTCCCTACCAGCTATCTGCTAAAAAATCTGGAGCAATTCATCCCCATTCAGTGAGGCACTCTTATGCAGGAAAAACGTACGGAAAGTCCTATGACCAAAGTGGCCCGCTTTATTGTTGATAAGCGCAAGGCCTTCTACCTGGTTTTTATTGCCGCCTTTCTCTTCTGCGCGGCCTCCATCAACAAAGTCCAGGTCAACAACGACATCACCTCCTACCTTCCCGCCCAAACCGAAACCCGCCGGGGTCTTACGATCATGGACGAGGAATTCGTCACCCTAGGCAGCGCCAATGTCATGGTATCCAACGTGACCTATCAGACCGCTCTGGACCTGTCCCACAAGCTGGAAGACATTGAGGGCGTATCCGAGGTGGTCTTTGACGACACAGAGGAGCACTATAAAAACTCCTCCGCCCTGTTTACCATCTCCTTTGACGGGGAAGAGACCGATCCGGCCACCGTGGAGGCCATGAATGAGGTGCTCTCCGCCCTGGATGGTTACGACGTCTACTCCTCCACCCAGATCGGCCGGGACGAGTCAGCCTCCCTTCAGAAGGAAATGACCGTCATTCTGGCCATCGCCGCGGTGGTCATCGTGGTGGTGCTGCTGTTTACCTCCAAGAGCTACATGGAAGTACCCGTCTACCTCATCGTCTTTGTGGTGGCGGCGGTGCTGAATATGGGCACCAACTTCATTTTCGGCACCATCTCCTTTATTACCAACTCCATCGCCGTGGTCCTTCAGCTGGCCCTGGCCATCGACTACGCCATTATCTTCTGTCACCGGTACATGGAGGAGCGGGACAATGGCCTGGACCCCCGGGAGGCGGACATTGCCGCCCTGAGCAAGGCTATCGTGGAGATCTCTTCTTCCAGCCTGACCACCATCTCCGGCCTGGTGGCGCTGATGCTCATGCAGCTGCGCATCGGCTTTGACATGGGTATTGTCCTGTCCAAGGGCATCGTGTGCAGTATGCTGTGCGTGTTTTTGCTTATGCCCGGGCTGCTCATGCTCTTCAGCAAACCCATCGACCGCACCCGCCACCGCAATCTGGTGCCCAAGATCAACTTCTGGGGCAAGGCCGTCGTCCGTCTTCGTTACATCCTGCCTCCCATCTTTCTGGTGGTGGTGGTTGCCGGAGCGGTGCTCTCCTCCCACTGTGATTACGTCTTTGATACCAATGACACCGACTTTGACAATAAGCCGGACTGGCGCATCGCCGACGAAAAGGTGGCCGATACCTTCGGTCAGAAAAACACCATCGCCGTGCTGGTGCCCCGTGGAGACTACAACAAAGAAAAGCAGGTACTGGAGCGGGTATCCCAACTGCCGGAAATAACTCAGGCCACAGGCCTTGCCAACATTGAGGTGGAGGACGGGCGGATGCTCACCGACGAGATGAATCCCCGGCAGTTCTCCGAGCTGGCAGGTGTCGATATTGAGCTGGCGGATCTGCTCTACCAGGCCTACGGCCTGAGCGTGGAGGAGTATGGGGCCATCTTCCAGGATCCGGATGACTACTCCGTTCCCCTGATTGACGTCTTTGAGTTCCTGCTGGAGCAGAAGGACAAGGGAGTCGTGAGTCTCACCGGGGAGCAGGCGGACCAGGTGGACGATCTTCAGGAACAGCTGGATGTAGGCCTGGAGCAGCTGCGGGGGGAGAACTGGTCCCGTTTGGTCTTTGTAGCTGACGTACCCACCGAAGGAGATGAGACTTACGCCCTGCTGGACCAGATCCGCGCCATCGCCCAGGAGTACTACGGCGACCAGGTAATTTTGGTGGGCAACTCCACCAACGCCTTTGACCTGGCCAGTTCCTTCTCCGGCGACAACATGAAAATCAGCATCCTCACCGCCCTGTTCGTCATGGTGATCTTGCTGTTCACCTTTAAATCGGCGGGTCTGCCCATTTTGCTGGTCCTCACCATCCAGGGCTCTATCTGGATCAACTTCTCGGTCCCCGTACTCACCGGAACAAATCTGTTCTTCCTGAGCTACCTGGTGGTCAGCTCCATTCAGATGGGCGCCACCATTGACTACGCCATCGTCATCACCAACCGCTATCTGGAGCTGAAAACCGTCATGGAGCGCAAGCAGGCGGCGGTGGAGGCTCTGAACCAGAGCTTCCCCACCATCCTCACCTCGGGCACCATCATGGCGGTAGCCGGCTTCCTCATCGGCGGCATCTCCACCGACGCCACCATCGGCTCGGTAGGCCAGACCCTGGGCCGCGGCACCGTCACCTCCATCATCCTGGTCATGACCGTACTGCCCCAGCTGCTCATGTTGGGTGACGCCCTCATTGAGCGCACCGCAATCACCCTTAACCGGGACCGCAAGCAGCGCTTCAACCAGGGCACCATGCGCCTGGATGGCCACGTCCGGGGCCACGTGGCAGGCTTTGTGGACGGCGAGTTTAAGGGCGTGATCCACGGCAGCGTGGATGCCCTCATTGAGAGCAAATATCAGGAGCTGGATATCCCGGAACAGGAGGAAGATTCATGAAACACACACAGCGTGGCGCCGCCCTCCTGACGGCATTGGCGCTCCTTTGTACCTTGACTCTGCCCGCCGCCGCGGCTTCGGACACGGTCACCATTGCCACCGTCCAGGATTTTACCAACTTTTCCAAGCAGTGTACCCGGGATACCTGGTCCCAGGGTATCACCGTGGAGCTCACCGCCGATCTGGACCTGAGCGGCTCAGACTTCACCCCGGTGCCCATCTTTCAGGGCACCTTCCACGGCAACGGCCACACCATCTCCGGCCTCTCCTTTGACAAGAAGGGCTCCAAGGTGGGACTGTTCCGCACCCTCACCGCCAGCGCGGTGGTAGAGGATCTGACCGTGGAGGGGACACTCGCGCCCCAGGGTTCCGCCGGTCAGGCGGGCCTGCTGGCCGGGGAAAATTACGGTACCGTGAACCGCTGTGCCGCCCAGGGTTCTGTCACCGGTCAGGAAGATATTGGCGGCCTGGTGGGCCTCAATGGGAAAGACGGCCTCCTTTTGGCCTGTACCAGCGCCGCCGATGTCACCGGTGTGACCAATGTGGGCGGCATCACCGGGCAGAACCTGGGCACGGTGGAGAACTGCTCCAACACCGGCAGTCTGAATACGGAAGCCGACCAGGACACCCCCACCAGCGTGGGGGGCATCGCCGGGCTGTCCCGGGGTACCATTCGGGGCTGCACTAACAGCGGCCCGGTGGGATATCAGCACGTGGGCTATAACATGGGCGGCATTGCAGGCCTCCAGTCCGGGGAAATCTCCAACTGTACGAACACTGCCCCCATCCAGGGCCGCAAGGATGTAGGCGGCATTGTGGGCCAGTTTGAACCCAGTACCAGTTTTACCTACAGCATCTCGCCCTCCCAGCAGCTCACTGACAGTCTCACCGCCCTCTTTGACCAGCTGGATCTCTTCACCACCCAGATCAATGACATGGTCACCCGGGGTGTGGGAGACGCCCAGGCCATCCACGACTCCCTCTCCGCCATTCAGGACCGCACCCACGCCGCCGGAACCGAGGGGCATGAGGATTTTCAAAACATGTCCGACCAGCTTTACCAACACACTACCGCCATCAGCGACAGTCTGGATGCACTGCGGGAGGACTTGGATCAGTTCAGTGATGAGGGAAACGCCCAGATTCAGGAGGCCCTGGACCAGAGCAACCAGCTGATGAATCTGCTGGAAGACCTGATGGCCCAGGCAGACAGCGGCGTGAGCGCATCTATCCAGGCCATGGAGGACACAGTCGCCAGCATCCGGGATCAGCTGGAACTGATCTCTGCCCACCATCTGGCTCTCTCTCAGGAGCTGGACGCCCTGAAGCAGTATGTGGCCACAGTGGCAGAGTATGTGGCTAATGGACAATACTCCGATGCCCTCCAGGTCCCCTTCCCCTCCATGGATCTGAACGGTCATTTTACCGCCATTACCAATGGAGTGAAAGAGATTTCCCGTCTGGCCGCCCAGCTGCTCAAACAGTGGGCGGATATCTACCACGACACCTCCGCTGGGATGAATCACACCGGCGACGACATAGACCGGGCCCAACAGGCCCTCTATGAGGCTCTCACTGCTCTCAATGAAGCTTGGGACCGGGTTTCCTCTGCTGCTCAGGGCGATCTGGACCAGGTGAGCCAGCTGTCCAGCAAGATTCGGGACTTGCTGAAGACCTACACTGACACTCTGGGGGACAAGGCTCAGTCCGCCGTAGATGACATCGACCGGGAGATCACCGCTATCCAGGACCGGGTAGACAGCATGACCCAGGCCGCCGGGGCGGACAACGACGCCCTCCATGCCACCAGCCAGGCCATTCTGGACCAGATGGAGGCCGTACGGCAGGCCATCTCTGGGCTGGGTAAGGAACCGGAACTCACCGTCACTGATCTCACCGATGGAATTGATCAGGGGCCTGGCCTGGTAAAGGGCTGCACTGTGTCAGGCAGTGTGGAAGGAGACTCCAACGTAGGCGGCATTGTGGGCACCGTGTCCACCGAGCTGGGAGACGATCCCGAGGCCACCTTCGATCTGGGCGACATGAAGCTGATGAGCGACGTGTATGCCACCCTGCGGGCCGTGGTGCGGGACTGCCGGTTTGACGGAGACGTCACCGTGAAAAACGAGTGCGGCGGCGGCGTAGCCGGTCGGTGCGAGGCAGGGGCCATCCTGGACTGCGCCGCCCGGGGCACCGTGGAGACCGGCGGGGACTACTGCGGCGGCATTGTCGGCCGTACCAAGGGCAAAGTGATCCGCTGCGCCGCCCTCACCGACCTCACCGGCCAGAGCTGGCTGGGGGGCGTGACCGGCCTGGGGCAAGACATCTCCGACTGCCGCACCATGGTCCGCGCCGACAGCGACGGGGAGTACCAGGGCGCCATCGCCGGTCAGGCGGAGGGCACCCTCTCCGGCAACCGCTATCTCATGGAGGACCTGGCCGGTCTGGACGGGGTGGACTATGAGGAGACCGCCCAGGGGCTGGACTTTGACGCCTTCGCTCAGCTGGACTACATCCCCGCAGACTTTCTCACCTTCTCCTACCGCTTTGAGGTCAACGGACAGACAGTGGCCGAAATCCCCTTCGCCTACGGGGACGACTTGGACATGAGCCTGGTGCCCCAGGCCCCCCAGCAGGACGGCGAGTACGGCCAGTGGCCCCAGTTCCCCACCCAGGATTTGCGCCGCTCCATGGTCCTTTCCGTCCAGTTCACCGCCCCCACCTCCACCCTGGCCGACCAGGACGGGGTAGCTCAGCTGCTGGTGGAGGGTACCTTCTCTCCCGACGCCTCCCTGACGGTACATCAAGAGGATTTGCCTGGCCAGAGTGTGGAGGGTTATACCTCCCGTTCCGCCTGGAGCTACACCGTCACCGGCAGTCAGTCGGACACCCTGACCGTGCGCCTGCGGGCAGATGGAGTCAAGAAACCGGCGGCGGCAATCTACGAGGAAGGCAGCTGGAAGCGGGTGGACAGCACCTTGGACGGCAGCTACCTGGTCTTCCAGGCCCCGGCCCAGGGTCAAGTCCTGCTGCTGGAGGAACATCAGCTGCCTCTGCTGGCGGTGGGACTCATCGGCGGCGGCGTGATCGTACTGCTGCTGGCAGGGTTCTTCCTGCACCGGCATATCCGATCCAAAGCTTCTTCCCCCGTGGAAAAATAAAAAATGTCCCGGAGCGCACCAGCACTCCGGGACATTTTTCAGGCATGCAGCACCTTTGCTTTGTTAAGGGCAGGGGTCAGCGCGGTATACAGCAGTGCTGCGCAGATCACCGCCACCACACCGTTGAACAGCGTCACCGGCACCTTGGTGGCCAGTACCTCCACCTGCGTCACCTGCCAGGTAAAGCCCTTCACATACAGAGACTCCAGCACATTTTTTCCTATGTACAGCACACTGTAACTCAGCGATCCGCACAGGGCCGCCAGCCAAACCCGCACCCGTGGGGTCAGGAAGACCGCTTTTTGCATCAGCCCACCGGCCACAAAGGCCATAACAAACTTGGTCAGGAAGGTGATCCAGCACTCGGGCGCCCACATGGGGTCCATCAGGTCATACAAAGCAGACCCTACGCCAGCTGCCAAACCGCCGCCCACCGGCCCCAGCAGCAGCGCCGACAGCAGGCACATAATATTGCCGAAATGGATCTTGGTCTTGCCCAGCCCCGTGGGAATGTCGATCCCCACATAGGTCAGGGCAAACACCATGGCCGCCATCATGCCGATCAGCGCCAGGCGCTGGATAGAAAAGGATTTTGTTTGTTTCATGGTACTCGCTCCCGTCTGCTTTGGTATGGGTTTTTTCCTGTTTGATTATAGCGAGATCTGATCTTTTTGATATATCCAATATCGTACATCTTTTTAATATCAGTTTCCTCGTCCATGAAAAAAACAGTTGCATTTTTTCTTTCTGTGTGGTATATCTATACCACTGCCACCGGGTAGAGTAATGCAGATGCATTCGGTACACATCGTTAGGTCTTAGAAGATGTGTGCGCGAATGCTTTTTTCTTTGTTGGAGGGATTCTTGCAATGGGTTTGATTCGCTGGCTGTGCCGCTATTTTTCCCGCGGGGAGCTGCTTTTGTGGGGCTGCTCCATGGGGAGCATTCTCCTTGCCTTTGCCGCCTTTGACCGGGGCAGCTATCTTACTCTGGCCGCATCCCTTATTGGAGCCACCTCCCTGATCTTCAGCGCCAAAGGAAATCCGGTGGGACAGGTGCTGATCATCCTGTTCAGTCTCCTCTATGGAGTGATCTCCTTCTCCTTCGCCTACTACGGGGAGATGATTACCTACCTGGGCATGACCGCCCCCATGGCGGTCGTCTCCCTGGTCGCCTGGCTGCGCAACCCCTTCCAGGGGAACCGCTCCGAGGTGGAGGTCAACCAGTTGTCCCGGCGGGAGATCCCCTTCATGCTGGCCCTCACGGCGGCGGTTACGGTAGTATTTTACTTCCTGCTGCGCTATTTTGGCACTGCCAACCTGCTCCCCAGTACCCTGTCCGTGACCACCAGCTTTCTGGCCGTCTACCTCACCTTCCGGCGCAGCGCCTTCTTCCCTCTGGCCTACGCCGCCAACGACATGGTGCTCATTGTCCTGTGGACCTTAGCCGCCGCAGAGGACTTTTCGTACCTGTCCATGGTCATCTGCTTTGTCATGTTCCTGGTCAACGACGGCTATGGCTTTTTCAACTGGTCCCGGATGCAGAAGCGCCAGCAGCAGCGGCGGGAAGAGCCAGCATAACCCAATTACAAAACCCCGTACCATGCGGTACGGGGTTTCTTTTTTATATTCTCTTTTATTTTGTAAAAAATTTACCGCATAATCTCTCAGATTAAAAATCAGGATGGGATTCTGGCTGTCGTCCTGACAGGTGGTCTTTGCTGGTGTGAACCATTTGCAACCAAGGCGCATGGCCCAAATATCCATGCTATATCACACTTTATGCAAGGTAGAACGCTTTTCCAGCCCGATACGTCATATAACAGTCCAGCTTGGACACTGTTTCAAATGGGGCGTGCATGGAAAGCACCGCAACCCCGGCATCCAGGGTGTCAATGTCTCTCTCCGCCATAAATTTTGCCACCGTTCCGCCTCCGCCAGCATCCACTTTTCCCAGTTCCGCCAGCTGCCACACAACGCCCGCCCGGTCGAAAATTTCTCGGAACCAAGCCACCAATTCTGCGCTGGCATCGGAAGAACCAGACTTGCCCCGCACCCCGGTATACTTGCACAGCGCCACTCCATAGTTCACCATGGCGCTGTTTTTCTTTTCAAATACCTCAGAAAAGGCCGGATCATAAGCCGCCGTCACATCTGCCGACAGGCACTTGGACGCCTGATAACAAGCCCGGACGGGAACATGGAAACTCTCACACAAATCCTCCATAAAGGTATCAAAGGCGGCAGACTTCATGCCTGTGACCCCCTCAGAGCCGATTTCCTCCTTGTCTGCGAGGATACAAACAGCCGTATGGGATGGGATCTGCAACGACAGCAGCGCCTGCAGCACCGCGTAGGCGCACACCCGGTCATCGTGCCCATAGGCGCCGATCAATGAGCGGTCAAATCCGATATCCCGTGCTTCAAAGGCAGGCACTGCACACAGTTCAGCAGATAAGAAATCATCTTCCACAATTCCGTATGTTTCATGCAGCAGGGATAAAATCGATAGCTTTACCCGGTCGCTTCCCTCATCATCTCTGAGGGGAATGCTTCCCACCAAAAGATTTAACTTTTCTCCTGGCACAGCCTCTCCCAGCGGTTTTTTCGCCTGTTCACCTCCCAAGTGCGGCAGCAGATCGCAAATCGTAAACTGCGGATCTCCCGGCTTGTCTCCCAAGGAGATTTTTACCGTACTTCCGTCTTTTCGAACCACTGTCCCTCGAAGCTCCAGCGGGATAGTGACCCACTGATATTTACGGATCCCTCCGTAATAATGGGTTTTCAAAAAGGCCATTTCCTCACTTTCGTACATAGGATTTGGCTTGAGATCCAATCGGGGGGAATCAATGTGGGCCGCGCCGATATGAACCCCCTTGTCTGGCGCATTGGCTCCGATTACCGCCAGCATGATGGCTTTGCCTCTGTTTTTGCGGTAAATACGATCTCCCGGCTTCAGCTCCATGCCCCTCTGATATGCCCGGAACCCAGACTTTTCAGCCAACTCAACCACATAATCCACACAGTCCCGCTCCGTCTTACAGACAGTCAAAAATTGCTTGTAATCCCTGCAATAGGCCTCAATTTGATTCTGTTCTTCTGCAGTAATCCGGTCATAACCGTTCTTAGGCTGATAACACAGAGCATCCCGCAAGGGCTGTCCCGATGTACGCTCGTTTCCCCTGTTCATGATCCTTTCACCTCATTATCTTCTGTGTCTTCTGCTCAGGGATGCGGCAAAACACGTCTTCCCTGTCTTCGGTATGCCCACCCCAACAATACGGTGCTGGCCACCCAGGTAACCGGGTAGGCCCAATACACCACACGAATGTCGTGAACCAATATATTCAGTCCGGCAATCCATGCCACACGCATGAGGCACCACGTCACCAGCAATAAAATCATGGGAATTTTTGCTTGTCCAAATCCCCGCAGGGCTCCAGCGATCGCATGGGAAAGCCCAGGCAAAATCAAAAAGGGGGCCACCCGGCGGGCCATTCCTGCACCATAGGCAATGACCTGCGGATCCGTGTTAAACAGCGCTATACTGGGCTCGGCAAGCAGTGTAATCGCCGCTCCAAACAGGCCGGTAATCACTGTCACCATTCCGAGTCCGTACCATACGCAGCGCTTTGCTCTATGGTACGCCTCCGCACCCACATTCTGACTGACAAAGGTGGTCAGGGAGAGGGAAATGCTCATGGCCGGAAGGACCGCAAAGCTGCCCAGCTTGTTATAGGCGCCGAATCCCGCCATCGCAAGCTCACCAAATTGATTGACATAGGACTGCACCACCACATTGGAGAAAGAGACGATGCAGTTCTGCGCTCCGCTGGGAAACGCATTTCTCAGGATGGGCAGCAGTTGCTCCCGATCTACCTTGATTTCCCGGACATGCAGATGATACATACATTGGGAAGAAAACAGGCTTCGATACTCAAATATCACACTGATTCCCTGAGCAAGCACGGTAGCGGCTGCCGCTCCTCGGACTCCCAGTCGAAAACCGGCTACAAAGACCAGATCCAAAACGATATTGCATACCACCGACACAATGAGAAATATCAACGGACTGCGGTTGTCTCCAATCGCCCGAAACAGGCCGTTTCCCACATTGTATAACACCATAAAAAACAGGCCGATGGATAAGATCCGGAAATATGCAGCCGATTCTTTCAACACCTGTTCCGGGGTCTGCATCCAAATTAAGATCGATCGGCTGAACAAAAGACCGATCCCCATGACGATCATACCGGCAACCAGGCCAATGGTTATAGATGTATATGCGGCTTTGCGCATTTTTTCCAGTTTTCCTGCGCCATAGTTCATGGAAATGATGACACCGGCTCCAACGGCGAAACCCTGGGTGGCGCTGATCAGCAGGTTCATCAGGGACACCGTGGAACTGACCGCTGCCTGGGCTGTATTGCCGCAAAAATGTCCCACGATCATAAAATCAGCCGTGTTGTAGAGCTGCTGAAACAAATTCCCCAGTAAAAGCGGGATGGCAAAGCAAAATAATTCCCACAGGATCGGTCCCTGCGTCAGATCATATCCGTTTGCCATCCTGTTTTTACTGTGATCACCCATGACTATGATCCTTTCTTCTCTGACCGTAATCCAGCGGCCCCTGCCGCCGGACTGCAATACATTCTTATTGATTTTCCCAGTGGACCAGCTGATTAAAGAGGGACTGGAAGGCAGGAAACAGCCAGGAAAGGTTCTCCGCATGGAACTGCACCGCCAGGATTGGAGCCTGTGTCCCTTCAAACGCCTCCAAAATCCCATCCTTTGACCAGGCGCTGGCCTTCAAGCCCTCGCCCAGCGTATGGACCGCTTGATGATGATAGCTGTTCACCGCGGTGTCAGTACACTCCAACAACGAGTGAAGCAACGTATTGGGCACGATGGAGATGGTGTGCGTACGTTCGCTCCGCAGCTTCATATCCTGCCGGTGACACAACGTAGCTCCCGCCTGGACATAGATATCCTGATACAGGGTCCCTCCCAGGGCCACATTGATCACCTGTGCTCCACGGCAAATTCCGAAGATGGGCTTGTTTGCTTTCACGCACTGGCGCACCAGTTCGATCTCAAAACGATCCTGCGCATCCACGCTGTATGTCACCTCGCGGATGGGTTCCTCTCCATATAAGAGGGGAGATACGTCCGGGCCGCCGGGAAACAGAACACAATCCAGGTGCTCCAGGAGCTGGGGAATCTCCTCCAGCTCCTGCTCCAGAGTCAGCAGCACCGGAATGCCGCCGGCTCGACGTACCGAAGTGACATAGTCTGGCTTTACAAAGTAGACCGCATTGGCTGGGTTATAGCTGCCCACAATACCAACTAAGGGTGCCATACCTGATCTCCCCCTCAAATACACGCAAATTTTGTTTCGCCGGTCATCAGTTTCAGAATTTCCACGTCGGTCTGGCGCATTCCTTCCCTGGCCACATATCCAAAGCTGCGGATAGTATCCTCCGGGGACTGGGCCATCAGGCCCTCGCCGGCTGGGAACTGGTAGCCCTGCTGCGCCAGTTCCAGGGAGGTCCAGGCGGCCTCCAGACCGGCGGCAATCTTTGCCGCACAGCTGGCCTTGGCTCCGTCACACAAAATGCCGCCGGCAATGGCCAAGGTATTTACCAGCACCTTAACCACCGTTTCCTCCTCACACCCCTGCAGCCAGGCCATGGCTGCGCCTGCTGCGGCAGAGGCGCTGATTGCCCCACAGAACGCAGACAATTTTCCAATATACTTTTTTTGATGGAGTGCCAGCAGATTGCTGATGGCCAGAGCCCGGTAGAGCTTCTCTTCCTCACAGCCCGTCTGCTTGGCATAGGCGATCAGAGGGACAGAGACGGTAATGCCCTGATTGCCGCTGCCCGAGTTAATGACCACCGGAAGGGCACAGCCATTCATTCTGGCATCCGAGCCCGCAGCTGCAGCTGCCCGACAATATATTTTCCACTCCGTTTGACCTCGATTATCCAACAGGGAGCGGCCAATTCCCGCACCATAGGAATGCTCTAACCCCTCCACGGCAATGGCCCAGTTGTCCCGCACCTGTTCGTCCAGCAGGGTATGCAGCATATCCATGTTCTCTGTCTGGGCGTACTCCAGAATGCTGTCTACATTTAAATAGCGCTGGGCCAGTTGGGCCGCGTCATCCTCAGACATTACATTCTTTTCAAAGAGGACTTTGCCGTTTTTTACTTTTTTGACCAAATTTGTGTGGGAGTCCTGGATGGCCACAACAGCAGATTCCTCGTCTGCCTCTGCCATAATTTCAATGTACAGATTCGGCACCCCTTCGGCCAACTGACACTCGCACATTCCCGACTCCCGCAGTTGGTTCACCTGCGGAAGGTCCTTAGGTTGGATGGTACTGAGTACCTCCAGCTCCATGTCACTTCTTCCACTGAGCATTCCCATGATCGCAGCGGTATCAATTCCCTTTTGCCCTCCGGAGTTTGGTACCGTAACGCCCTTGACATTTTTAACAATGTTCCCGCTGCACCGAACAACCATATGCTTCGGCATCGTTCCCAGCAGATTACGTGCCAATGCGGCAGTATAGGCCACCGCAATCGGTTCCGTGCACCCCATCGCCGGGCGCAGTTCATGGGTCAAGATATCACGAATTGCTTGAATCTGTTCCTGTTGCATTTCATTGGTCCTTTCTATATTTCCTACTGCCCAGACTGCTGCGTATTCTTCTCTTCCATCCACTGCTGCAGTCCCTTTGCCAGCTGGTCGGCACACGACGTTCCCCGCTCTTTGCACTGAATGCCGCTGAGTTTCTGGATTGCCTGCTGCACATCCATATCCTTCAGCAGAGCTCCTACCGCCTTTGAATTTCCATTGCAGCCTCCCACGCAGTCATAGCTGCAGATCACACCCTGGTCTACCGCTACCCGCATTTCCTTTGCGCACACCCCTTGGGGCTTAATGGTCAGATACTCCATCACTCTGCCTCCTTATCCGCTGCCAGATACCGCATAAACCATTCACAAATTTCTTTCAGCCTGCGGATCCGATTTTTGGGTTTTCCGCCTCTGGACAGTCCATGACTCTCCCCTTGAAATACAACCAGCCGGGTAGGAATCCCGCGGTTATACAGGACATAAAACATCTGTCTGGCCTCCTCCAAGGGGCAGCGCATATCCGAGTTTGAATGCAGAAACAAGGTAGGGGTATGGATCTTATGGGCATACCGAAGCGGGGAGCGTTCCCACAGCTTCTGCACTCCTTCCGGTTCCAGCAGAGAAATCCCCATCTGATCTTTGACGTAGTCCTTACCGATGTCGCTTAAGGCCTCCTGGCTGATCCAGTTGGCTATACTGCGCTGAGAAACGGCAGCTGAAAACCGATCCGTGTGGCTGATCAGCCAATTTACCATAAAGCCTCCATAGGAGCCTCCGCTGACCCCGATTCTCTTTTGGTCAATCTGGGGATACTTCTCCACACAGGTATCCAGCAGCTGAAGGATATTCTGCATATCCACTGTTCCATAAAGCCCGTTGATGCGTCCAAATTCATTGCCATAGGTATCGCTCCCCCTGGGGTTGCAGTACAAAACAAAGAACCCCTGAGCCGCCAGGCACTGCAGTTCATGCAGATAGATGGGCCCATAGGCGCTGCGGGGGCCTCCATGGATGGACACCACAGCCGGATATGTTCTGTCCTCGCTCCAATCCACTGGCTTCAGCACCCAGCCATAGAACAAATATCCGTCGCTGTCTCTCATTTCCACCGCTTCCGGAACAGAAAGCGTACATTCCAGCTGGGGCTGAGCCGCCTGCGCCAAACAGGTCTCCCCCGCTTGGTCCACCTGATACAGCTGCGGCGTATACATCTGTTTGCTGCCGCAATAGACCAGCGTTCCGTTGGCACAGTCCAGGGATTCCACGGTAAGGGCCTGGGTAAGAAAATCCGAAATCGTTCCATCCGCATTCAGACGCTTTACTCCGCTTTGGTGATGCACTGAGGTAATAAAATACAAAGCATCTCCATCCGTACAAATTTTCTTTCCCGGATCAGGAAAGGTGTCGTTGAGTACGCTGTTCAGCCCAACGTTATTTTCATAAGGCACAAACACATTTGCGGAGCCGCCCTTGGGATCTACCCGGAAAAAGCCCGAATACTCGTATCTGCCATATCGAGCGCCGTCCGACCCTGCAAAATATAAGTCGTGTCCAAGAGAAAAGAGCTGCCGGATATAGTATTTTCCCGGTGCAAGATATTGCTCCCAATGTCCATCCTTGAGGCAATAACTGTACAATCCTGGTTTTTCGCAGACACACTCTCGATTGAGCCACCCTGTGAAAACAATTTTGTCTTCCCATGCGTAAGAGAGCTGAATTTGGGCGCCCTGCGGAGTGATTTTTAGCAGCTGTTCACTTTCCCGGTCATACAGATATAAGGCTTCCTGTTTTCCACAGGTCCACCCTTTGCCGTCGCTGGTGTAGGGGTACTCTTCCACCACAAGAGGCGTCCCATTTTCATCGCCCCTTGGTTCGGCAGCCCGCACCAGCAGCAGTCCATTGTCCAGAAAGGTTCCGCCTCCACAGGAAAGCGGGAGTTCAAAGCCTGCCTGCCGCCCGTTTTCGGGAGACCACGTTTCCCAGCGCGTACGTCCTTTCCCGGCTGAAGTAACCAAAAACAAAGTATCGTTGTCCCAAACCCCAGAGACAGGCCCTTGAGGCAAAGATACTTCATACTGCATTTTGGTCTCCAGATCCATCCAGAACAGCTGCGAGCAGTAACCTTCCAGATCATCGCTGCAGCGTTTGGCAGTATAACAGAGGTATCTTCCACTGGACGAGAGACGCGGGTTGGTGATCGCTTGAAGTTCTTGTAACGATTCGGGAGTAATTTTTTTCATATCATGCACACCTATTCAGAATATTAAAAGGGGCGGTCTGATTCATTTTTGACCGCCCCTGGCACAAAATGATAGCTTTACCAACCAGTCACTACGCCAATACTGATAAAAATACAACAGAGGAAGAATACGATCACATACAGCGGGAAAATCATCTTCACCCAATCCTTAAAGGTAGCCTTCGCCAGAGAAAGGCTGCCGATCAAGGCTGCATTGGTAGGATTCAGCAGGTTTGTAAATCCATCGCCCAACTGGAAGGCCAAGACTGAAACCTGACGGGAAACATTGAGTACATCAGCAAGGGGAGCCATGATCGGCATGACAGCCACAGCCTGTCCGCTGCCGGAAGGGATCGCCAGATTGATGATCGAGTTGGCGATAAACATACCGATGGCGGCAAAAACGCTGTTGAAGTTTACCAGGAGCTGAGAGATATAGTATACGATAGAGTCCAGAATACCGGACATATTCAGTACGGTCGTCACGCCGGAGGCCACGATAATAACGATAATGGAGGGTACCTGACGCTGAGCGCCGCTGATAAAGGCTTTCATCGTGCCATCCAGATCATACCCAGCCACAAAGCCGCAAATCAGAGCCACAGGGAGCATGATGCCCGCCAGCTGGCTGGTACCGAAAGAGAACTTCGCTGCACAAACGGAGAAGATGATAAATCCGGCGAAGAAAATAACCAGACACCCAACTTGACGCTTGCTCAGCGTATCCCCTTCTGTCTCCTTGGGCTCGCCAAATCCGGAGAAATCAATTTTATCCATCACGCTCTTGGAGGGATCTTTTCTCACCCGTGCAGCATACCAGCACATATATCCGGCCATCACCGCCAAGAGGACAACTGTAATAATGCTACGATAGACTGCGCCGGAGAAAGCAGGCAGACCGGCAATTTCCTGCGCCAAAGCGGTAGTAAATGTACTGATGGGGGAGGACATGAATCCGCAATAGGCGCCAAGGGCTAACACACCTACCGCAAATATGTTGTCTACCTTCATCTTGCGCGCCAACTCTACACTCAGCGGGATAAACGGCAGCACGGTCATGACGCCCACCGTACCCAACGCACCAAAGTAGATGAAAATAAGCGGGATAATAAGCAAAACCTTTTTGTTAAACTTTTTCAGCAGCATATTGATGCCCGTATCCAAAGCACCGCTGCTGATCACTACGCCAATGGCTCCGCCCACAACCAGCATAGCAATAATCGTGGAACCGCTGCCGGAGAGGGCTGTCTTTGGCATCTCCAGTAAAACAGAGATGGGATTTAGATACACTTTTTCCGTAGTGGCAAAGCTATTCGGATCAACAACCCCATCAACGCGCTCATAGTTGCCAGACGGGATTAAGAATGATAAAATGTAAACTAAGCCCAAGATAATCAACAAAAGTGTAAAATTAGAGAGAGGTTTCTTTTCTTTGGTTCTTGCCTTCATAGCGCACCTCCAAGATTCATAATCTGCAATCTCCCATTGCGTTTGAGTCAAAGTTCTGTTATAACCATGCAATATTTTTCTATTTTTATTTGCTCATAACAGAATCAAGGGATGCTGCTAGCTAAGATCGCTTCCCTCTATTCGACACATATAGTAGCAAAAACCACTATCTATGTGAAATAGTTTTTTGGAATAAGGCTATGCTGAAATTGTGTAATCTGACAAGAGGTGAGCAAAACGGATTTTATAAAATTAAAATATTTTGTCAGTGTCGCCCGGCACCTGAATTTTTCAAAGGCCGCCACGGAATGTCATGTAGCGCAAACGGTGATTAGTAGGCAGATTGCAAATTTGGAAGACGAACTGGGTGTCAAATTATTCTATCGGGACAATAAAAAAGTCGAGTTAACCCCCATCGGAAGCAAATTTTATAACGACGCGGTCTTTTTGATTCAGTACCAAAAAGCCATGTTGGAGCGCATCCGCAGCAACCAATATCACTTCCAGGGACATCTAAAAATTGGGGTAGGCCCATACGAAAGCGAACTAATCGCTTCCGCATTGAACCGTTTTGTGGAAGAAAATCCCGCCATTGAGGTGAGCTGTTGGAAGTTTTCCTATGATATTCTCCCGTTTCGATTTAATCGCGGCTTTGTGGACGTGGCAATCACTACGGAGAGCTGCGCAGCGTCCTTCCGCCCAGTACGCCTGCTTCATCTCTATCCAGCCAGTTGGAATCTGATGGGGCACAGGGATTTGCTGTTCTGGTCTGGGTCAAAGGATTTGTCTCAAGAAAATTTAATCGTGCAAGAAGACATGCTTACCGATTCCTTTTTACGAAAATGCGTATATGAAGATATACAACCCAAAGGCTTTTTAAAAAGTAATTTCTATGAAACACAAAGACTGATGGCTGATGCAAAACTGGGGCTGGCATTGATCCCTTCTTTTTGTGCTTGCTCCGCAGGAGAGAAAAGTATCCCCTTCCCGGCCAATACCTGTCTGCCTGGCTTCGTCGCCGCCTATAATCCAGAAAATCAAAATCCCGCTGTGCAAGCATTCTGCACACAGCTTTGCCAGCTTTTGAAAGATGAGGGCTGCCCAGACAATCAATCACTTTGCTCCTTGTGTTAAAAAAGGAAGGCTGCGCCAATTAAGGCACAGCCTTCCTTTTTGCATTCCTTTTACATTGAGTTTCCCAATGCCCCAGCGTTGCCGCTATGGTTATATTTTGCACCAATGGTTGACATACAGCCTGATCCAGCATATACTTAACAAAGTTAACTACACGGAAGGTAGGTGAGCAACATGGAATGGACCGATATGATGCACTGCCAGCAGCAGATCCAAAAGATCATACGCTCTCTGCTCCCTGTGCGCAAATCTCTGCTGACCACCAGCGAATGTGAATTACTGGCACATCTGTATTTATATCCGGAACAAAATACACCTGTTTTGCTCAGCCAGAGCAGCGGCATGAAGAAAGAGGCGGTAAGCCGCTGTCTGAAGTCACTCTATGAAAAAAACTGCATCCGCAAACAGCGTCAGACCTCGGATGAGCGCAGCTATCAGCTGTTTATGACAGAAACCGGCCTTGCCGAACTGAGGAAGGGATATGAAAGCATTTTACAGCCCTTCTACGATCTGTGGCGCAGCTCCAGGGAGGATTTTGAGGCGTTTATGTATTACGCGGACAGGCTTGCCGCACATATGGAGAAAGGACGGGAAAATACCTGTGACAATGAAGTTTTATCATGCCCTACAGATGGACCCTGCCATACTGAAACGTAACATATCCGCCTGTGATTCAGGGCGTGAGAAAGCCTATTACTGGATCGCCATGGCCGTACGTTCGGCACTGATCGTGGCCTTTGCCATCGTGTTTATCAGTCTGCTGTCCAGTGTGTTTGGTCCCGATAATACCCCCTTGGCGGTGGCCTTATTTTGCATGATGCTGGGCATCCGCTTTGTGAATTTTGAGTACTGTGTGAGCGACTCTCTGGGAACTCTGGCCGCGGTGCTGGCTATTCTGGTACTGGTCCCCAGTGCGGCGGCAGTGCTCCCCTGGTTCTTTTTGATCCCGCTTCACTTTGCGGCCTTTTTCAGTCTGCTCTATATGACCACCCAACGGCCTGAAATGGGAAACGGCGGCCTATATAGCTTTGCCTACGTCTATCTCACCGGAAACCCCGTCTTTGGTGAGGCGCTCCTTCGCCGGGGACTCTTGGCACTGGCAGGCTATTTGCTCTGCGGTGCAATTCTGTTTGCCAAGCACAGAGGCCAGCACCATACTGTGCGGTTTGGCACAGTGGTACGGAAATTTGATCCCTCTACGCCGGTACACCTGTGGCAGCTGCGCATGGCGCTTGGCGTGAGCCTGGTCCTGACGGCTGGACAGGTATTTGATGTAGAACGGTTCATGTGGATGGGGTTTGCCTGCGCATCGCTGCTGTCGGAATATCCTTACTCTGGCAATGTTACCGTGCGCTTCCGCCAGCGGATCGTGGGGGCAGTGGTTGGCAGCTGTGCGTTTTATGTTCTTTATCGGGTGACTCCGGAGGCATTTCATCCCTTGATGGGGCCGTTTGGTGGCCTTTGTCTGGGCTTCTGCACCGATTACCGGTATAAAACAGCCATGAACTGCTTTGGCGCACTGATGCTGGGGGCCGGAATTTATGGACTCCGGGATGCGGTGGTACTGCGGATCGTTGATACTATTCTGGGCGTGACATTTGGTCTGCTGTTTGCCGCCCTGTTCCACTGGCTGGCAGCGGACAGACTTCTGTCCCGTTCGGACGCTGCGGAGGATACTTCCATCGCCGGCTGACTTCATCGACCACAGAACGTACAGAACAAAAGCAGCTCCTCACGCAAATTGATCACGCCGCAGCCGAAAGAAACAAAGCTGTCTTTCCGCCGCCATGAGTGCTTACATTTTATAAAGATCCCTTGACTTGCCTTGGCAGACCCATATAATCAAACTAAATTGATTTTAAATCGCACCATGGATGCCAAAAATTTAGAGATTGCACCTTTTTCCTACATCCCCATACCGCTCATCTGGTGCAAGCGGCGGGGACCCCCATTTTATCGTATCATTTCGAACTGATGCATCTTCGTAACAAACGCAGGAAGGACTTTCAAAAGAAAGGAATGTGAGGAAACTGAATCATCTGCCCCTATCTGTCCGTGTCCCCATTGAGGCGGACAACCCCAGCATCGTGCGCTGGGAAGACAAGTGCATCCGGTGTGGTATGTGCAAAGAGGTCTGTTCCACCCGCATGGGAGTGCACGGCACCTACACCCTGGAGGAAACCGGCGGACAAGCCATCTGCATCTATTGCGGACAGTGCGCCAATGTCTGCCCGGTGGACAGCATCACCGAACGAGACGAATCTTCTCAGGTACGTCAGGCAATCGCCGACCCCAGCAAAGTGGTGGTGGTGAGCACCTCCCCCGCGGTCCGTGCCTCTCTGGGGGAGGAATTCGGCATGGATGCCGGCGCCTTTGTGGAGGGAAAAATGGTAGCCCTGCTCCGGGCCCTGGGGGTCGACTATGTGTTGGACACCAACTTTGCCGCCGACCTCACCATTGTGGAGGAGGCCAGCGAGCTGGTGCGCCGAATCACGGAAGGCGACCGCCCGCTTCCCCAATTTACCAGCTGCTGTCCCGGCTGGGTGCACTTTGCGGAGATCTATGCTCCGGAGCTGCTGCCCCATCTGTCCACAGCAAAAAGTCCCATTGGAATGCAGGGCCCCACAGTAAAAACCTACTTCGCCAGGCAGATGGGACTGGATCCCAAACAGATCGTCCATGTAGCCCTCACTCCCTGCACCGCCAAAAAGTTTGAGATCCGTCGGGAGGAGCTGCACGGCGCTGCCGACTACCACGGTGTAGAGGGAATGCGGGACACTGACCAGGTCATCACCACCCGGGAGCTGGCCCGCTGGGCCAGGGAGGCCGGCATCGACTGGAACGCCCTGGAGGACTCAGCCTACGACTCTCTGATGGGTCAGGCCTCGGGGGCCGGTGTTATTTTTGGCAACACCGGCGGCGTGATGGAGGCCGCCCTGCGCACTGCCTATGCCTACCTTACAGGACAGCAGGCCCCGGCATCCCTGCTTCAGCTGGACCCGGTACGGGGCTACGAAGGGGTGCGGGAGGCCCAGATCCAGATTGGGACACTGACACTGCGGGTGGCCGTGATCTACGGCACTGCCAATGCCCGCCGTTTTCTGGAACATATGAAGGAAAGCGGAACCCAGTACCACTTTGTAGAAGTGATGGCCTGTCCCGGCGGCTGCATCGGCGGCGGCGGACAGCCTAAGGATCTGATGAAAAACGCCGATGAGATCCGTCAGCGCCGCATCGCGGCCCTCTACCAGCGGGACGGATCCATGACACTGCGCTTAAGCCATGAAACCCCCGAGATCAAGGCGGTTTATGAAGCGTTTTACGGCCATCCCCTCAGCGAGCTGGCTGAACAGATGCTTCATACTGCATACCAGGATCAGAGCGGGATTCGACATAAGAACGGAGGAAACCACATGGGAAAATGGACTTGCGGAATCTGCGGCTATGTTTATGAAGGGGAGACCCTGCCTGAGGACTTCCTGTGCCCAATCTGTAAGCAGCCCGCCTCTGCCTTCAAGAAAATGGAGGACGCCCCCGCCAAGGGCGGAAACAAGTACGCCGGCACCCAGACAGAGAAAAACCTGGAGGCCGCCTTCGCCGGGGAATCTCAGGCTCGGAATAAGTACACCTACTTCTCCTCCATTGCCCAACGTGAGGGGTATGAACAGATTGCAGCTCTCTTTCAAAAGACGGCGGAAAATGAGATGGCTCACGCCAAGCTCTGGTTTGAGGAGCTCCACGGGGTAGGAAGTACCGCGGAAAACCTGCTCCATGCCGCAGAGGGCGAGAACTACGAATGGACCGATATGTACGATGGCTTTGCCAAAACTGCCGAGGATGAGGGTTTCCCGGAGCTGGCCGCCAAGTTCCGTCTGGTTGCCGCCATTGAGAAGCGCCACGAGGAGCGCTATCGCGCTCTGCTGCACAATGTGGAGACCGCCCAGGTATTTGAGAAGAGTGAAGTCAAGGTATGGGAGTGCCGCAACTGCGGACATATCGTTGTCGGCACCGCCGCTCCCGAGGTATGCCCTACTTGCCTGTACCGCCAAGCCTTCTTTGAGATCCACTGTGAAAACTATTGATCCAAGGCCACCCAGGGCCAACATCTTATAACCTTTTTCGAATTGATCTGAACCTCTGCCATGGGCAGGGTATCCCGTAAACGGATGCCCTGCCCATATTTTTATATGGCTGGAAGAAGAACCGTTTAAAATTTGCGAAAAATTTTTTGTTTTTTAAAACCGATTGCTCTCCTCCTGTTTCTTTATCCATGTAATCCAAATTCAGAGTCCAAAGGATAGGAAATCAAAGGAGGAAAGAAAATGAAAATAAAACGACTCTCTGCCGCCCTGCTCTTTGCCGCCACACTGCTCTCCGGGTGCACTTCCACTGCCGGCACGGTCTCCGCAAGTGGCGGAGAACCCACCGACAAACCCTTAAGCCAACTGGAACAACTCACGATACAGACCCAGAAGTGGGAGCAAGCCGGTACCTACGATGACGAAGATGCTTACCGGCAGGCTTTGCTCCAGGCAGCGGAGCTGGTCCAAGAGGAGGACCGGGGGACTTACCGCTGTGATACCCCCAATGAGCTGAGCACAGACAAGCTGGCCGCCCTCACTGATGCGGGAATGCGCTGCCACTATGTTTATTCCCTCTCTTCCCTGGGGCACTACGACCCCTTCTCGGAGGAAGATCTGCCCGCCGCCATCGGTATGCTGATCCTCTATACTCCCGGAACTCTGGAAAAGACATCCTGCTGGAATATGCAGGGCAATGACCCCTCCGTCCCGCCTGGCAACTACTGCTATGTGAAAAAGGAGGCCATTCAGCCCTTCCTGGATGGAGCCGTGGCCCCTGTGGCTCAGGCATTCCAGAAATATGGGGATGACCTTTCGGCCTGGGATTGGTACGAGGGGGAGGACGGCTATATCTATGTAAATGTAACCGGTCTGACCGCTACACTCCCATACAGCGAGCCTGATCTTATCAGCGTAGAGCCGCTGGGCGGAAACCGTTACCTGGTGGTAAGCGATATGATCCCGTCAGGGACCATGGTAAACCACCAGATGGCTTATGTCGTGGAGGATACGGCACTGCCCGGTGAGGCCTCCCATGTGGTGGTGCTGGACTGTATGAGCAAGGCAGCGGAAGAGGACAAAACAATACATGCCGATGATCTGGAAGCCCTGCGTACAAAGTATCGTGTATTGGGCAAGGACGGGCAGCAGGCGCTGGATCTGCTGAATCGTCTGTCCGCCCTCTCTCCCATTCCTTACGGCACCGAGCTGAACGGGCAAATTTCCCTCGCTATGCAGCAGGCCTTGTATGATGCACTGTGTGCCGACGAGGAAATAACATCGGAAGAAGCTACTTTTGAGGACTACGTAGCGGCACTCCAGATTCGCCCGACGATGCATCGGTATTCCCAGGAGGACCCGTGGCTCCCATCGGATGCGGACCACACGATCCCATACGGGGATGAGTGGAACTTGATTCCGGCCGCAGAGCTGGAGGCGGCGTTCCAGCGGCGGTTTGGTCTGGATCTCACCGCCAATGACCGTGCCTGGCTCAACAACAAGAGCTTTGTTCCAAACGAATATGTCAGCGGTATGCCGATGGCCCAACGGGACGGCGAAAATTACATGATCTATATGAACGGACGGGGCGGCCCTGGGATCTCCCCCGACGGCTATCAGCTCAGCCTGATTTACAACTACGACGGCACCTATACAGCGCGCTTCACGTTCCTGCCAATGTGGTCGGATGACACAGGCCGCACCAGTACCCTTCGCCTGCGCAATGTGGGCACGCAAGAGGAGCCATTTTTCCAGCTCCTTGGCTATGAGCTGCCAGCGTGAGCCGGTCAGGACCTGGTACGACCTGATCCGGGCCTGTCTGGAGGAGGATGCAGCCCAAACTGTGCTGAGCGGCAGGCAGATCCAGGCTCTGATGGCGAGACTAAAAAAAGAAAAAATTTTCTCTTCTTCATAAAACCAAAGGAAGCGGCGTTGTTTCTTTATTCTTAGAACGGGGAAGTTTCCCCAAAAACATCAAAAAGAAATGAGGAGGACCCATTATTATGATTGCGAATTTTCAGCATTGGTACTACGGTGAGGACGGCACCAACCCTTTGTTCCGTCTGCGTAAAATGCACAAGATTTGTCCCCTGCTGCTGTTGGCGTGCGTATTGTTTTCGATCTATGGCCCGGTACATGATACATTTGCCATGCAGATGTACAGCCCTGCTGTGTACTTCACCTTTCTTTTGTGTATGGGCATTTTTACACGCATGTTGGGGCCGCACTGGGACATTGTGATCCACATGAACCGTGGCTCCAATGCACTGGCCGTTTTGCTGATTTCCATTGCGGTTGCCTTCTGCTTGGCATGGTTCGTCGTGCCCCTTTATCTGGTGCTTCTTGTATCCGATATTCGCTATAAGAACAAGGTAAGAAAAACAAATCCGGAACTGGTTAAAAAGCCGGAACTCACCTACAAGAACTTAACCAAATAACCCATACCGCCCCGGCACATATCGTTCAGGCCATAAAATATCCCCCTGCCGCAGCAGGGGGATATAGAGCCGTTAAGTCACAATAACCTGGAACGACATCGTAGCCATCATGGTCCGCATTCCTACCGGGGTCACGGAATTGATCGTGGCCCTTCCTGTAATCGTTGCTGTTCCCGCTGAGCGGCCTTCTACTTTGCACTGGACGAAATCGTTTTGTGTGTTACTGGCGTCTGTCACAGTGGCTACACTGGGGTTGCTGCTCTCCCACGTTACGGAAAGGATCTGGTTATCCGCAGAGTTCCAACTGAGCTGTGCAAGGTAGTTTGACCCTGTGCTGCCGACAGAAAGCGTCAGCGGATCTTGTGAAAATTTATATTCCCATAAATAGCGGTTCTCTACTGTAACAGGCAGCTGGATTTGATAATTGTCATCAGCCGGGAATGTTGCCGTAATCGTAGCCGTTCCGGGACTGAGAAGAACAACCGTACCTGTCTGTGTGACCTCCGCCACAGAGGGATTAGAAGAGGTATACACGATCTCGTTCATCTTTGTGTTAGCCCCACCCATAGAGGAAATAGGAAAGCCGAAGCTTCTTCCATAAGGGCCGGTATGCTCATAGAACCGCATTTGGATCTGAGGGGGGGATTGGGGCTGCGGTTCAGGCTGTGTCACTGGTTCCGGCTGCGGTTCTGTTACCGTCTCCGGCTCCGGTTCCGGCTCTTGCGGCAGTTCCGGCTGCGGTTGAGGTTCCGGTTCTTGGGGTAGTTCCGGCTCCGGTTCCACCGCCGGCTCAGGCTGGGCGTTCGGCTGCACCACCTCCACAGCCGGGGGCTGAGTCTCCTGTGCAGGCTGCTCAGGGGGCGAGAGAAGTACCGCGCCTCCGATGGCACCGGTCAACACCAGACCAGCCACCGCTGCACTCACGCCCTTGTGTGCCAAAAATACGGCAGTCAGGTTATTTCCAGCTGTACCGGTGGAGGCGGCGGCTCCCGCCGCGCCAGCCGTTGTTCCGGTTGCGGCGGCGCCTGCCCCCGCGGCACTCCCACCGACCGCAGCCCCACCGGCCAGAGCGGCAGAGCTTCCTGCCAGCGCTGCCTTGGCACAGACGGCACTCTGCGCGGCGGTCATGCCGCTCCATAGGGCGTCCTGCTTGAGAATATAGGCCAAAAAGGGCAGCGGAGCAAGGCCGTAGAGCTTCACGCCCTGAGCCGCATAGCGGTCCACACCTTCCTTGATGGCTTTTCTGGCATAATTGAGCCGGCTTTTAATTGTCCCCTCCGACGTCTCCAGAGCGGCGGCGATGTCCTTGACGCCCATCTCATCGTAGTAGTACATCAGCACGCACAGGCGCTGGGCCTCGGGAAGTCCATCAATCAGATCCATGATCATCCGGCGGCTCTCCTCACTGTCCAACGCCTTGTCGGGGATGGCTTGTTCGTCCAGGGTCTCAAAGGTATCCAGCATGCTGTTGCCTTCCTCATCCTCGGGGATCTGTATCTCCCGGTTTCCCCGTCTGAGGACATTGCGGCAGTAGTTGGCGGTCATCGCGCTCAACCAGCCCCAAAACGCCGCCGGCTCCTTCAGGGTGTCCAGCTTGGTCAGCATGGCAATCAGGATCTCCTGGGTGGCATCCAATGCGTCATCCTCGTCCTTCAGCATTTTCCTGCAATGGTAGAACACACGATTTTGGACCGCCAGCACCAGCGCTTCCCTGGCCTCTTTGTCGCCCGCCAGACAGCCTGAAATCAGATTGGCTACACTACTTCTTTCCATTTCTCTGTGCCTCTATCCTTTTGTGAGTTTTATACATTTTAAACGCCGAGAAACCTACCTTCTGTGCTATACTGTACTGTGAAAAGGCACTCTTGTCAACTTGGACAGCTGAGGAGGTGAATCATTGACGCAGGTCAAAGCAGGCAGCTCGTGGTCCATTCCTGTGATAACCCTGATATAACTGATTTAGGAAGGAGAAACGTACGATGAAAAGACGATTGTTATCCCTGCTCCTGGTACTGACAGCAGCGATTTCTTTCCTTTCAGTACCAGCTTCGGCGGCGGGAGAAACGCCTGCCGTCTCCAGCAACATCAACGCCCAGGACTATACCACCTATGGCAAACCCGTCAACTCCTACCTGTTTGAGAATGAGGATGGCGGTCTGACCCGGGTGGAGTACATTAACGGCACCATTGTGGCGGAGGACTACTCCTCTTCCTTCCAGCTTCTCAACAGCCGGACCATCCCCATGGAGCTGTCCATCTGGGGCGGATTTTTTGCTGGAAAAGACTACAACTTCTTTGTCTTTGGGCAGGAAAATCCCAGCGAGAGCAACAGCACAGAAGTGATCCGGGTGGTCAAGTACTCCAAGGACTGGCAGCGTCTGGGCCAGGCCAGCCTGCGGGGAGCCAACACAGTCACCCCCTTTGACGCTGGCTCTCTGCGCATGGATGAGGACAGCGGGTATCTGTATATCCGCACCTGCCACACCATGTATACCTATACCGACGGGCTCAACCACCAGGCTAATCTGATGTTTGTGGTTCGACAAAGCGACATGTCGGTAACCGACTCCTTCGCCGCGATTGCCTGGACAGAGAGCGGCTATGTGAGCCACTCCTTCAATCAGTTCATTCTCATTGACCGGGACGGCTACCCCGTCACTCTGGACCACGGCGACGCCAATCCCACCCGGGGTGTGGCCTTCCGTAAGTACTACGCCAACGCCTCCACCGGAACATTTACCGGCCAGCAGTGGGGCACCTGGTGCAGCCGGATGAATCTCATAGACTTCGGCGGCAGCTCCGGCAACAATGCCACCGGGGCCTCCATCGGCGGTCTGGCTGAGACCGGTGAGAGCTACATCTTCGCCTTCAACTACAACGGGACTGGCTCGGGCAGCGGTGATCGGACTGTCTATCTCCAGATGATGGACATTGCCACCGGAGAGGGCCGTCAATTTAAGATCAACGGCAGCACCGGTTCCACCACACCCCAGCTGGCTCCTACTGGGTCCGACGGCGGCTATCTGCTGTGGAACGGAAAGAACGGCTATACCATCAGCGACACCCTGTACTATCTCTCCTACGACAAGGCAGGCTGGCCCGGCACCATCCATACCGCCTCCGCCTCCCTGTCTGACTGCGCTCCCATCTACTATCATGGGAAAACAGTTTGGTACACCACCGACAACTCCGCCCCGGTGTTTTATACCTTGGACGCCTCCGGCGTGACCGCCACTCCGGCGGGCGGATCCAGTCAGCCTGTGCAGCCAGATCCCGACCCAGAGGAGCCTGTACAGCCAGATCCCGACCCGGAGGAGCCTGTGCAGCCGGAACCCCCTGTGGATCCTGGCTCCTCTGAGACCTGGGATGTCAGCCTGATGCTGGCCCCCTCCACCATTACCCCCACCACTGCGGTAAAGGAGGACGGTACCCTCTGGGGCTGGGGCTTCTCTACCGACCTAATGGGGCACGGAAACAAGACGGATGAGTTTGGTCTGCTCTACCAGGATACCCCCGTCCAGCTGAGCCAGGGATTCCAGGCCGCCGGTAGCAACTGGGGCATTAAGGAGGACCAATCCCTGTGGTTCTGGGGCTATGAGCTGGACCCCACCAAGGTGGACAACTCCGGCTGGATCTCCAGCGACGACTACGTTGTACGCAACACGCCCGTAAAGGTTATGGATCATGTGAAGCAGGCCTACCGGGATGAATCCGAAACCCGGTGGAGCATGGCGCTGACCACCGACGGCACCCTCCTGCTCTGGGGCTATCTATCAAACACGGACTTTACCCCCGGCCTGGTCTCCAAGACCGGCTACGTTCCCCCGGAATCGGCCATTCCACTTCTCACCGGGGTAAAACAGTTTAAGGCCACCAGCGTCAGTTGGATGGCGTTGAAGGAGGACGGCTCTCTCTGGGCCTGCGGCATCACCAACCACGGAAACCTGACTGGAGAGAAGACGGATCTTCAGAACGGCGGATCGTATTACAGCATCCCCCTTACCAAGGTGATGGACGGCGTGGCCGCCTTCTCCCTGTCTTATCAAAACACCCTGGTAATCAAGCAGGACGGTTCTCTCTGGTCCTGGGGCAGCAACGAGTACGGCCAAGTGGGAAATGGCGGCCAGAGCAACGCCCAGCAGGGCCAGGATAACCCCTATCAGACGGTTCCCGTCAAAATTCTGGACGACGTTATCTATGCCGAGTCTGACGTCTCCTCCTTTGCCATTACTGCGGACGGCACGCTTTACGGCTGGGGCAACAATGACGACAATCAGCTGGGCTTTGCCGGTGGAAACAGCGTGGGCGGATGGTTGTCGACCCCCTGCCAGAACACGCCCAAGCCGGTAACCACCAACGTGGCCGCCGTGGTATCCGGCACCCGGGTTCTCAAACGGGACGGCTCCCTGTGGACCATCGGCAGCAATTACAGAGGAACAACAGGGATCTCTGTCTCCATCGCCCCCGAAGAAGTGACCACATTAACCAAGCTGATGGATCATGTCCGGCTTCCCGCCCAGTCTGGAGGCAGTACCCCCACAGAGCCGGAGCAGACCTTCTCTGATCTGCCCACCACCCACTGGGCCTACCCTTATGTCAGCAAGGCAGCCAAGCTGGGCTGGGTGGCCGGAACAGGAAACGGCCAATATTCTCCCTCGGCTTCTTTAAGCAACTCCCAATTCCTGACCATGCTGACCCGGGTTTTCTTCAACGATGATCTGGAAGCCTGGAAGGGAGATACCGGAGGCCAGTGGTGGATGCCCTACTGTGATGTAGCTCTGACCAACGGCTTGGTAGAGGGCACCGCGGTCGGGACCTCCCACCAGCAATCCGGAGGTTGGACCGCCCAGATTGACCAAAGCGTATCCCGCTACGACATGGCCCAGATGATGTACAATCTGCTCTCGGACAAGGGGCTGCTTGGGAAAATCACGGGAGTCGACAGCGCAAAAAACCGCATTTTGGACTGGAGCTCGGTCCCCGCCCAGTACCAGACCGCCGTAGCCACCTGCTATGCAGCCGGGCTGCTTGCCGGCAATGAGCATGGTGCGTTTGACGGTGAGGGCACCCTGACCCGGGCAACTGGCGCCACGGTGCTCTGCAGCCTGGACGCCTTTGTCAACCCATGAGGCACTCCGGCTCTGATCCTGCTGAATGTTCCCCGCTCCCTTTTCCAAGGATCTGTGCCGCAAAACTCCCATAACCTTTCAAAGGGCCTCCCGATTCCCCGGGAGGCCCTTCTTGCCTTATTAAGGTTTTATCTGGAAAAAGTAACCGAAACATCTCCGCTTCCCAGGGCAGCTTCCCAGCCGGTAAGGTCGCGGACCCGGCCCAAAGGGGTATAGCTCCAGGAATTGGAGCCGTAGAAGAGGACGATCTGATTGCCCTGATACAGCACAATATCCCCCGCCTGGGTGGTGGTCTGGCGGTTGCTGGTGGGCAGGCTCTGCCCAAGAGCACCCACCTTTTCAAAGCCGGCGTAGTCGCTCATCTGGATGGTAATCGGGCCTTCGGCCAGCAGCTCGCTCAGCGCCTGAGCGCCGGCATTGTCTGCAAAGGTAGCCGCAAAGGTCTCTCCCCCAACGGTGACGTAAAAAGTATCCGATTCCATGGCCGCTTCCCCTTCTCCCTGATTTTCTTCCAATTCCTGATTTTCAGACACCGGCGCGCTCTGCTCCCCGGAGGAAAGGCCGCCCTCTGAAAGCGTTTGGCTTCCAGGTGCGCAGGCACTCAGGCTCAGGGGCAGCAAACAGGCCAGCAAAATCGACATCATAGTTCCCATGGGCTCATGTTCTCCTTTCCACACTCTTAGACCCAACGGCCGTCGGCTCAGGCGCAGCACCCCGTGTTCTGCCGGGCTGTCCCGGTGTACACAATCTGGCACTTGGCCTTTTCATCATCCCGAATGAGCTCCCCGATGGAAGGAACGCAAATCGTTCCGGAATAGGGGTTTTTGATGCTCACCACCGGCGTGCAAATCGTGGCCTGCACCTCGCTTTTTTCAAAGGCCAGGTCGGTATCCTGCATGGTGCAGTCCACCAGCCGCAGGCCCTTGCAGTAGCACAGAGGCTGGGTACCCAGGATGGTGCAGTGGTCAAAGGTAACGTTCTCGCTGTACCAGGCCAGGTACTCCCCCTTCACCACGCTGTTGCGCACCACCACGTTCTTGGCATGCCAGAAGGCGTCCTTGGTATCAAAGCGGCAGTGATCAAAGACGGCGTTTTCAATGTACTGGAAGGAGTACTTTCCCCGAAAGGTCACATCGCGAAACCGCAGGTCGGTGGAGCGCATCATAAAGTACTCGCTCTCCGCGGTACAGTGCTCCATGGTGATCCCGCGAGTGGACCAGCCAAACTCCGCGGACACAATATCGCAGTCCTTCACGGAAACCCGCCTGCACTCCCGCACCGCCTTGATCCCGTGCAGCTTGGTATGGGTCAGCTCCACATCCTGGGAGTACCACAGCGCCGCGCGGCACAGCGGGGTCATCTCGCTGTCCCGGATCACCAGCCCCCGGTCATGCCAGCAGGGGTAGCGCAGATTGAAAAAGCAATTCTGCACGGTGATGCCGTCCCCCTCCTTCAGCGCGCTCTCCCCATCGGCCGGGCCGTCAAAAGCACAGCCAATCACTTGAATATCCCGGGCTCCATACAAAGCCCGCTCTTCCTCAAAAGTTTGATTTTCAATGACGTTCATGGTTCCATCCTCCCTTGTTCTTTCCGCCTGCCCCGGCTACACTCTGGTCTGTCCCTTTTCAATCTGATAGACCAGATAGTCCAGGCAATCAATCTGCTTTTCCTTCTGATGGACGTGGTCCAGCAGCACAGCCCGCTTTGCCGCCAGCAGCTTCAGCTGTTCTCGGATCTTCCCCTCCTGCCAGCAGGAGAGGTACTCCGCGATCTGCTCCTCCTCCAGACCCGCCGCCTTCAGGTTCTGGATCAGATCCTGGACCGTCATCTTGTACGCTCCCATTTTCCCTTCACGCTCCATTGCGGGCCGCTTACAGGAAGGCCCCGTTGCACACCTGAATCACCTGCCCCTTCACATGGCGGCCCATTTTGCTGGCCAGAAACAGGCAGGCATACGCCTGATCCATGGGGTCGCACTCCGGGCCGGGGAAGTAGACATAGTGGCCGCTGTACTCCAGCATCTTGGCGCCGCCGGGCTGCTCTCCAGCCTTGTTGGCCAAGTGGGCCGGGGTCACGGTGGCTCCGGGGGCCACCGCATTGCAGCGGATGTTGGTATCAATAAGCCGCATGGCCACATTCTTGGTCAGCGTATTCAGCGCCCCCTTGGTGGAGGTATAGGTGGCGCCGCAGAAGGGCCGCTCCCCGTTTACCGAGGAGATATTGATGATGACGCCGTCATTCTTGGGCAGGAAGATCTTAAGCGCCTCCCGGATGTATCGCATGGGCCCGCCCAGGTTGGTGTTCATCACATACAGCATCCAATCGTCATCGGTCTCATCGATCATCTTCTGCTCCCCGATTCCGGCGTTGTTGATGAGAATATCCACATCGCCGAACTCCCGCAGGGCGGTTTCAAACACCCGCTTGGTGTCCTCGGTGGAGCACACGTCGGCGGTTACCCCTACCGCCCGGCCGCCCTTGGCCCGGATGCCCTGGACTACCTGATCCAGCTTCTCCTGCCCTCTGGCGGTGAGGACCACGGCGGCCCCCTCCTCGGCAAACAGCTCCGCCATGGTCTGTCCCATACCGTAGCTGGCACCGGTGATAATGGCAACTTTCCCTTTCAGCATTTCCTGTTCCATAACAATCCTCATTTCTTGCCTGCAGCAGGCTTTTATTTCTGCCTTTAGTATAGGGATCCTCAGATTATATATCAAATACTTATTCACAATCTATTTTCATAGTTGCAATCTATGGCTTTAGGCGGTATACTGGGGCAAAGGAGGCAATGGAATGGAACTGCGTATTCTGCAATATTTCTTAGCGGTGGCCAGGGAGCAGAGCATCTCTGCGGCGGCCAAGTCCCTGCACCTCTCCCAGCCCACCCTTTCCACCCAGCTCAAGGCCTTTGAGGAGGAGCTGGGCAAACAGCTCTTGATCCGGGGCACCAAAGGCTCCCGCAAAGTGCTCCTCACCGAGGAGGGCATGATCCTGCGCAAGCGGGCAGAGGAAATTTTAGAGCTGGTGCGGATCACAGAGCGGGAGATCTCCCTGTCAGACGAGACCATTGCAGGAGACGTGTACATCGGTGCCGGGGAGTCGGACATGATCCGGATTTTTGCCCGAGCCGCCAAACGCCTGCAGGAGACCTATCCTGACATCCACTACCACATCCTCAGCGGTAATGCGGCATTTGTTCAGGAGCATCTGGAGCGGGGACTCATCGACTTCGGCGTCGTCTACGGCCCGGTGGATACCAGCACATACTCCTCCATTAAAATCCCCATCCAGGATACCTGGGGCGTTTTGATGCGCAAGGACTCCCCCCTGGCCGCCAAGGAGGTCATCCAGCCTCAGGATCTTTGGGACAAGCCCCTCATTGTCTCCGCGCAGAAAGCCGATGCCTGGCCCATGGCCAAATGGTTTCAGCGGGACGTGGAGATGCTGAACATCGTAGCCACCTACAACCTGGTATTCAACGCCTCCCTGATGGTGGAGGAGGGGCTGGGCTATGCGGTGTGCTTTGATAAGCTCATCAACGTCAGCGGGGAGAGCAAGCTCTGCTTCCGGCCCCTCTCCCCCAAGATGGTATCAGATGCCTCCATCATCTGGAAGCGCTACCAGGTGTTCTCCAAAGCCGCCCAGAAGTTTATGGACACCCTGCAGGAGGACTGTGACTTCCGCCCCGCCTCACTCCAGGGCCGCACGGACTAAAAAGAACCGCTTCCTTCTGCGCGTGTGCAGAGGGAAGCGGTTCTCATATATTGTGTATGGCCCAGGCCTTATGGATTCTCCCCATCCGGCGGGGCACTGACCAGCCGGCAGACATCATCTACCTCCATAGGGCGGTAGTAGTAATAGCCCTGGATCATATCGCAGCCGCACTCTTTGATCAGGTTATCCTGGGAGGAGGTCTCTACCCCCTCCATACATACCTTTTTCCCAAAGCGGTGGCAGGCGTAGACGATACTGGAGATAAAGTTCATCTTGTCCTCCGACTCTGTCATCTCCTGCAGAAGGGACCGGTCCAGCTTGATGATGCTGGATGGGTACTGCAGCAGCATCCGCAGGGAGGAGTATCCGCTGCCGAAGTCATCCAGAGCAATACGAATACCCATAGCCTTGCAGGCATCTACAAAGTGGAACAGCTTCTCCGGCTGCTCGTCCATGCAGCTCTCGGTCATCTCCGCCACCAGGTGAGAACCATCCAGATGGTACTTGGCCATAGTGCGCCGCATAAAGTCGGTAAACAGGATGTCGGAGAGCTGATACAGGCTCACATTGAAGGTGAGGTAAAATTGGGGTATGTGCTCCACCATCCGCACGCAGCTGCAGGCAGCCTGCTCAAAGACCCAGCGGCCCACCTTCTGGATCAGGTTTTCCTTCTCCAGCATGGGAATAAAGATTGCCGGCGACACGTCCTTGTCCTCAAAACGCCACCGCAGCAGCACCTCACCGCCCACCACCTGGCCGGTCTTTGTAGACACCACTGGCTGGATCACCACCCGGAAATGTTCCATGCCCTGCAACACATCCCGGCTCAGGGCCAGGGCCATGTTGGACATGGTCCGGATCTTCTGGATGCTGTCCTCGGAATTTTCCACATAGAGCTGCCGTTTATCCTGCTTGGCCACCTTCAGCAGGGCGTTCATGTTCTCCATAAAGTCCTGAGGTGTCCCGCTGTCCTGCGGAAACTCCATCACCGCAAAGGAGCAGGCATGGGGCACCGTAAGGCCCACGGAGTGGTATCCTGCCTCGATAATATTGCGCAGCTGCCATACCAGCGCCTCACGGCTCTCTCCACAAGCGGGGTCCACCATCGCCAGACAGCGCATCCCCTCCAGGCGGTAGAACGTCATCTTCCCCGCCAGAGTGTTCATCATCTCATCTGAGATGGACTGGATCAAATGGTCGCTGAAGGCGCGTCCCCGGGTGTTGTTGAGCTCTGAAATACTATTAAAGCGAAACCCGATGGCCCGGCAGCTCTGCTTATTCTTCTGCAGCTCCTCCATATAGCGGAACACCGCCGACTCTCTGGGGAAGTTGGTCACAGGATCCACTACAAACTCGTCATCCTGATGGGTCACGCGGCTGGCCAGAAACAGAGGGATTCCCCGCTTCTCATCCCACTTGAGCATGCTGCAGCTGCGGATCCACAGTTTTTTCCCGTCGGCCTTACGCACCTGATAGCGCAGGTCCAGCACCGTCCGTTTTTCCCGCAGCATATCCTCCATGGCCTGCCGGTACATGTCCTGAAAACGTTTTGTGCTGATGTGGGAGACCCACTCCTTCAGCAGGCCCGGCACCACATTGCTCTCATAGCCGAAGTCGTCCCGCATGTTGTCTGAAATGTAAAACAGGTCCTTCTGCACATCTCCAAAGCAAAAATAGCCCTCGGAATTGCGCTGGGAGATGGCCTGGAATAAAAAGTCCAGATCGTGATAGGTTACCGACAAGAAGCGGTAGAAGGGGCTGTCTGTCCCTCCCAGCCGGCGCTCCCCATCCAGACTGCGCCGGCGGTCCACCTTGGGGTTGTTCTGGTTGATGAGATAGTAGTCCCGCTTGTCCTGGTACATCACTTTATCCGCCTGGGAGATCAGCCCCTCCAGATGGAAGGGCTGCTGGTCCGACCAGGCGTAGCCCACCGCCATGTGGCACCGGTCCTGGCTGATCCGGTCCCGCAGGGCCTGGACATTCTGATGCAGTTTTTCTTGGGTGCAGTCCAGGAAGACCGCCACAAACTCATCGCCGCCGGTGCGGTAGATCCAGGGGGTATCCAGACTCTCGCCCATCAGGCGGCAGCAGTGCCGGATCAGCTGGTCCCCCTCGCTGTGCCCCTTGGAGTCGTTGGTCTGCTTGAGCCCGGTAATGTCGCAGTAGACCACACCGATGCTGGAATGGGGCGGGTACTTTATTCCATGCTCAAACATGGCGTTGCGGTTATATGCCCCCGTCAGAGGATCCCGGAAACTTAGGATATTCAGCCGGCCCAACAGATCCCGCTGACGCAGCAGGGCGGAGACAAAGTACCCGATCACATTCAAAATGGGGGCAATCAAGTTCAGCATCTCCGGGTTGGGGTTATCTACCCCCACAAAGCCCACCACGCGCCCCTCCACGCTGATGGGACCTGCCGCCAGGCTGGAAATATTCTGGGGCTTGAGGATGGCGTAGGAGCGCGGGTGCTGCTCCCGAATCTCCTCCAGATCCTCCAGCACAAGCACCCGATTTTTCTGAAACACCTTCAGCCACCACTCCAGAAAGGGAACAGGGATATCCTGCAGCATATCTTTCTGGGGCGTGACCCCTTCCCCACACCACTCATAGCTGTTGTAGATTTTCTCCTTGTCGATTTCAAAGACGTAGGCCCGGTCACACTCAAAGGTCTGTCCCAAATACTCCAGCACCAGCTCCACCCCTCTGCTGGGATCGGTGGTGGAGAAGATTCGCTGCAGGCAGTCGTTCAGGATGGTCTCGCTGCGGGCATAGTAGTAGGGGGTGTTGCATACTACTTCAGAGTCAATATCGATGGCGATTTCGATGCGGCAGCGTCTGCCCTCAATCATCTGCATGGTGTCCTTAATCAGGTAGCGCTTATTGAGTACCGGATTTTTGTGGGTCCATGAGAGAAATTTTTCCTCCTTCAACGCCGAGTTGGTACAGAAGGAACAGGGGCTGTTTCTGCCCTGGAGCACCTCATAACACTTCTTTCCCTCATAGGCATTGCTATCCCCATAGCCCAGCGACTGCCGCAGGCGGCGGTTCATATAGATAAGCTCATGGGTATTCAGGTCGGAAATATAGACTAATTCATCCAGTTCTTCAAAAAAGCTTGAACAATATTCCATGATATTTCCTCTTTTTTCCTGTTTAAAATAAAAATAATTTTAATAATAATTACTATTATTTTTTCTTTGTCTCGGTCGATAACTAGAGTGAGAGAAGGTGCCGCCCTTCCAACCTGAAGAAAAAGGAGCCAACAACATGAAATACGAATTGACCCCGGATCTGATGACCGGAAACAAACTCATTGATTCCCAGCACCAGCAGTTATTCGTCGCCGTCAACCGTCTGATGGACGCCTGTGCTCAAGGGAAGGGCCGGGATCAGATCCAGAGCACGGTGCAGTTTTTAAGCGACTATGTGACCAAGCACTTTGCCGACGAGGAACGGCTGCAGACCAAGTGCAGCTATCCCAACTACACCGGCCACAAGCAGTTCCATGACAGCTACCGCAAGCAGCTGGCTCAGACGGCCCAGGTGCTGCTCCAGGACGGCCCCTCCGTGAAGGCCCTGGGCGATCTGAACCGGGCAGTGGCGGTGCTGGTCACCCACATCCGCACCGAGGACAAGCGTATGGCACGCTTTGTCCAGGAGCACTGACTCTGGTTTCGTTACGACCTCGGAACAGGCAATCGCGCCGCGTTCCGAGGCCATTTTTTATTCCCGAACCTCATCCGCATAGGTATAATGGCACTTCCCGTCCTGCTTGCTGCGGTACAGAGCCATATCCGCCTGGAAAAGAGTCTCCTGGTAGGAAAAGTCCTTACCCTGTACAAAGGCAATGCCCGCGCTGCAGGTAATAGGAAATTTGGGGTAGGTACTCATGGCCTGATAAAACTTCGACATACGCTGATCCAGAATCTCCCGGCCGACTCTCCCCTTTAAAAACACCATAAATTCATCGCCGCCTAAACGGCCCAGCACGTCCTCCTGCCGGAAGGTCTCCCGGAGCAGCTGGGTGACATAGCGCAGAGCATCATCCCCCTCCAGGTGGCCCTGCTTGTCATTGATCTTCTTGAAGTTATCAATATCCAGCAGGATCAGCACCCCTTCCCGCTTCTCCGGCCCTGCCTGCATATACTCCAGCACAGCCTGCTCAAAGGCGTTGCGGTTGTATATTCCGGTAAGGGGATCCCGGCTTGCGGCCTCCAGTTGGGCGTGCTCCCGGCGCACCTGATCGTCAATGTCTTTGAGATAGAGCAGGGCGTAGGTGTTCTCTGTCAACTGTTCCTGGAAGCTGTGGGCCACCAGTTCTACCCAGTGCCACTTGCCTTGGATCAGCCGCTGATAACGGAAACGCTGGATAGGTTGCTCCTGAGAGAGAAGTTCCGACCAGGCGTTGAGTTCCCACAAAAGGTCCATTTGCTGGCTGGGGCGGACACTTTTCTTCACCTGACCGCGCATGAATTGCAGTAGCGTGCTCTGACTGTGTCCATATTCCCGCCGGTAGTCCGCCCACAGGCCTCCCGCATCCTTCAGCTGTCCGCTCTCCAGGTCCACCTCGGCATAGGCGATGGTCTCCCCCAGACTGGCCTGGTAGAAGTCCCGGATGCGCATGTTCTCCAGCTGGAGCACCCGCTCCTGGTCCGCCGCGTCCAGCAGCACCAAAACGGTGTCCCGGTCCTCTGCATCCTTACCCAGATGGTGGATACGCATACGGAACCAGTCGTAGGTTCCTCGGGGGGAGCGCAGCAGGATCTCCTCCCCCGCCACATCCTCCGAGTGACGCACATCCTGGAACAGGGCGGCAAAGCGCCGTGCAAAGTGGGGGTGTACCATGTCGGTTTCCAGCCAACACTGGGGAAATCTCCGCTCCTGTCTGGCATCACCCGCCAGCAGGGTCCGGTTGGTGTGGAAATAGATGGCCCCTCTGCGCTCGTTAAACTCAAACACCTCTCCTGTGGGCGTATCGGGCAGAAACTGGGGCCGGTCCATGTCGGAGATGATGCGGTGATAGCCCTCCAGGCAGATCATTCCGTCGGTGTCCTTGCCCCGGATGCCGATGCAGCGCACCATGACCTCCCCTTGGATCGGATGCTTCCAGGGGTATTCCAGCTGCACCACTCGTCCGGAGCGGATCATGCTCTCCACCGTCAGGTTCACATACTGATAGTACTCCTCATGGATGCGGCTGTACCAGTGCTGATAGCACTCCTGAGGGGGAAGCTCCCGCTCCAGCCCCAGCACCCGGCGCATGGTCTCGTCGGCAAACAGCTCCCGCCGGCCGCTCTGGGGATCAATCCGGATAAACCACAGGCCCAGATCCGTGTCCTTGAGCACATCCTGGTAGTGGAGGTTCAGCAGTTCGCCCAACCGCTCCTCCGTCTCGTTCTTGTTAAACCGCCGTGCCACAAACAGGGTCAGCATTCGGATCAGGGAGTCATCCGTGATACAGTGCCGGGGATTGTTTACCCCCAGGAATCCAGCCAGCCGTCCCTCTTGAAGGATAGGGACCACAATCAAGCGGCGGATTCCATGGGAGCACAGTTTTTCCCACTCTCCCCAATCCTCTTGCCGCATCTCTTCCCGATTGGCGACAATGACCGACTCATTTCGGCTCAGAATGTCCATCCACCGCTGCAGGCGGGAGACCGGAATCCTCTGCATGTTCTCTTGCCGGGGTGTCAGGCCCTCCCTGCACCACTCATAGGTGTTGTTCCAGTATCCGTCCTCCAGACCATTGGGCTCAAAGAGGTAGGCCCGGTCGGCCTGATAGAAGTCCACCACAGAGGCCAGCATCCGCCGGAAGGCCCGCCCCATGTCCCGCTCCTCGGCCAGGGCCTTGATGCAGGCCAGGGTGCTCTCGGCAAAGCCCAGCTTTTCCCGCACCGCCTGGCTGAGGATCTCCCGCTCGGTGATGTCCAGAGCCACCTCCAGGCGGGCCTGCTTTCCATGCCATGGGATCAGCTTATCCTTGACGATGAAGTGGCGCTTGAGCATTTTGTTGTCCCACTCCCAGATGTAGAACTGGTCCTTCTGGAGCTTGTTGTTGGTGCAGAACTCACAGGGGCTGTCCTTTCCCTGGAGCACTTTGTAGCATTTGCGCCCCTTGTAGTCATAGGCCCCTGTCAGACGGCGGCCGGCGGGGTTGAGGTAGTAGAGCTCATAGGTCATGGGATCGCTGACATACACCAGTTCATCCAGAGCCTCTACAATGCTCTCCAGGGTCTCTGAGGTGAGGGACATGTTCTGGGGCAGCTGCTCTTTGCTCCATTCCAGATGGTGCAGCTGCTGGAGCTGCTCTGTCCGTGTCTGGTACTCCGGCGCAGTCTGCCGGATGTAGCTGTTTTCAAACTCCTGCTCGGTCAGCGGCTGGTGGAACAAAAATCCCTGGAGCAGGTTCGGTCCCAGCTCCTCCAGCGCCGCCAGCTCGTCCTTGGTCTCCACTCCCTCGCAGCATACCCGGATCTGGGAGGAACGAGCCAGCTCGATCATATTCTTCAGCAGGCGATAATTGTAGGCACTGTACTGAATGCCGCTGACAAAGCACCGGTCAATCTTAATTTCATCAATATCCAGATTTTTCAGGTAGGCCAAACTGGAATACCCGGTGCCAAAATCGTCCACCGAGATCTCAATGCCAGCCTGCTTCCACTGGTAGAACAGGCGGTTAAAGCGGGCGTAGTCCTGCAGCTGCATACTTTCGGTGACCTCCAGAGTCAGGGCATCCCCAGGCAGACCGCTCTGCTCCAGCCGCTCCAACACCTGGCTGGCAATGTCCTTCTGGCTGAGCTGAGTGTAGGAAATATTGACGCTGATGTGCATCTGGGGCAGCTGCTCCCGCCAGACCCGGCACTGCTCCAGGGCCTTCTCCAGTACCCACAGCCCCACGGGGCAGATCATCCCCGTCTGCTCCAGCACGGGGATAAACTCCGTCGGGCTCACCATCCCCCGGCTGGGGGAGCTGTACCGCAGCAGGGCCTCCGCCCCGAACAAGTCGTAGCTTCCAGACTGGAGCTGGGGCTGATAGCGCAGGGAGAAGCCGGAAAAGCCATCCTGAATGCTCTGGTACAGCTCCTCCTGCAGTTCCACCGTGGACAGCTTCTCCTCATAGTCCTTCTGGGAGAAAAAGGCCAGCGTATTTTTTCCAATCCGCTTGGCCTTGTCCAGAGTCTCCTCCGCATACTGGTACAAGGCGTTGCTGTCCACATTCTTGTGTCCGTGGTACGAGACTACGCCGGCGGAGACGGTACACTGGTCCGCCATGCGGGCACGGATCTGCTGATAGACCTCCTCTACCTCCTCCTGCTCGGCCACCGGCAGGTTCACCGCAAAGCAGTCCCCGTTGACCCGGTAGACCCGCAGGCCGGCACCCACCAGTTCCTCCAGAGTATCCGCCATAGTACACAGGATCTGGTTTCCGTACTCGCGGCCGTAACGCAGGTTGATATGCTTAAGATTGTCTACGCCGATCAGCAGCAGATAGCAGGGGATCTTGGCCTCCAGGATCCGCTTCATGTCGTCGGCCAGCTTGCTTCCGTTAAAGGCTCCGGTCAGGGGGTCCACCTTCCGCTCCAAAACGGTATCGGATACCCGACCCACCATGGTCATGGGTTGTCCTGTTCCGTCGCTGCTGCACTCGCCCTGGCAGTTGACCCAGACCCGATTTCCCGCCCGGTCTACCAGACGGAAGTCTGTGTTATACTGCGTTATCGTCCCCTGCAGCACCTGCTCCACGGCCTGTCTGAGCGCAGGGCGGTCCTTCTCATAGACGATCCCGCACCAATCCTCCAAGGTACACTGCTCCGTCCCGTCCTCCAGGATGGGGTAACGTTTGCTGAGGCGGCCAAAAATGTGCAGGCGCCCTGTTTTCAGTTCCCATAAAAACAGGTAGTCGCTTCCGCTCTCTCCCAGGACACGCAGCGTCTCCAACTGGGCCTTCATCACTTCATTTTCCTCTGGTCTCACAGGCTCTCATTTCCTCCTGTACCGCGTGGGTGTTGCTCTCAATCCGCAGGCTCACCCGCCTGCCTTTTGTTCCCAAAAAAGAGATACTCCCCCATATAAGATTCCAGTGACGCGGTTCACGGTCTCTTAACAGAGGGAGCATCTCAGCTGCACCCTATCTCAGATGCCCACTGTGATTTCGTTATTTCTCAGACAGCTCTGCAGGCTTCTGGCTGCCCGCCGCCTGGGTGATTTCCGCCCAGATCCGGTTTACATCCTCCATGCAGCTGAAGTACAGGCTGGTAAGCAGGTTGGTCTGGATTCCCAGCTCTCCCGCCAGACGGTCGATCTGAGCCCAGTCCGCCCGCTCGTAGCTCACGGCCAGGTCATAGAGCATACCGCACCGGCCCTTATGCTGCAGCAGAGCGTCCTTGACCTCCTGGCACAGGGGGATCTGCTGCAGGATCTCCTCCAGGGGAGCGTCGATCAGATAGTTCAGGGTGGAGAACATACCCATCAAATAGGCGTCGGACTTGCTGATGGGCATATTCTTGGCATAGTTCATCAGGCTGCTGCAGAAGTTGGCCCGCATGAGGGACAGTTTCAGGAACTCCTCGGCACCCTCGTCCATGTGGTTTTCCGCATTGCTGGCGCTGAGCAGATAGACCCACTGCTTGAGCTCGTTGAGGCCGATGGTCATAATGGCCTGGCGCACGTTTGTCACCTTGCTGCGCAGGGAGAAGTAGCGGGAGTTGGCAATGCGCAACAGACCATAGGTCAAGGTGGCGTCCACCGAGATGATGCGCTCGATCTCCTCGATGTCCGGCTCATCCTTGATGACGGCCACCATCAGGCGGAAGAAGTTGCTCTGCATGTAGCCGCTGTTATGGGTCTTCTGGGCCATCTTCTCGGCCACGAAGGTGCCCTCCATGGCATCCACCTGGAGTTTCTGTGCCCGCTGGTAGAGCTCCTCCTTGTCGATGCCTACGGCAATGCACTTCTTGTTCATGCTGTGGGCGATCTCAATGATATTCTTCAAAGTCAGCTCCTGCATGGTCTGGAAGTTCACCTTGATATAGTCGATACTGTCCAGCATGGCCAGGTAGCGGGGGGCAAACTGGAACTCATTGACGGCAATCTTGTACCCCTCCCGAGCATACTGCTGGATCATATGCATGGCCAGGGGGTGGATAATGACGCTGTCGTCGATCTGGATAACCAGCTCATTTTTATCGAAGAGACGGGGGGACTTCTTCATCAGCAGAGTGGTCGTGAAGGTCATGAAATTCAGGGTGCCCCGCAGCAGCTTGTCGGTGTTCATCGTGAGGAAATTATAGATGGTATCCGCCGCCGCAAAATCGTTTTCCACCCCGTTGTCTCCGCCAAAAGCACTGTTCTCCCCATAGTACTGGATCTCATAACCAATGATATGGTTATCCCGGTCCTTAATGGGCTGGCGTACAATGTATTTGCTGCTCATAAAGCCACTCTCCCTTCTACTTCTTCTGCTTGCGTTCCAGCAGTTCGTCCAAAATGCCGATCAGGTGGCCGATTTCCGGCTTGCTCAGCTGTTCGTCGGCTCCTACCTCCTGGCCCTTGCGGCGCATTTCCTCGGTGATCAAAGAGGAGAAGATGACCACCGGGATGTGCTGGAACTCCTTGCTGCTCTTAATAAGCTTGGTCAGACGGTGCCCATCCATCTGGGGCATCTCCAGGTCGGTGATGATAATGGCTACCTGGCTATCCACATCGCCCTGCTGTCCGCAGGCCTGGAGGGCATCCCACAGCTCGGCTCCGTTGGGGAACATCCGTAGGTTGACATAGCCCGCCCGCTCCAGGGATTCCCGGATCATCCGGGACAGGAGGATGGAGTCCTCTGCCACCCAGACGGGGTTGGTGTTCCGGCCGCGCTTGCCCATGGCCTCCACCTCGCTGATCTGGATGCTGGTCTCCGGAGCAATCTCCGCTACGATGCGCTCAAAGTCCAGGATGTTCACCAGATTCTCGCCGCACTGTGCAATGCCGGTGGCCACGCCGTCGGCGCCGCCGGAGATGGTGCTGTCCGGCTTTTGGATATCTTTCCAGGAGATGCGGCTGATGCCTACCACGGTTTCCACCCGGAAGGCCACGTGCATCTGGTTGAAGTTGGTGACGATGAACAGGTCCTTTTCCTTGTGCTCGTGCTCCCGCCCAGTGAGATACTTGGGCAGGTCCACCACGGTGATCACCGTATCCCGGGGCTTAAAAATGCCCTCCACCGCCTGGTGTGTATGGGGCATAGGCTTTACCGGCGCGGACATCATGATCTCCCGCACCTTGGCCACATTGATCCCGTAGAGATTCCCATCAATGGTAAATTCCATGATCTCGATCTCGTTGGTGCCAGTCTCCAGCAAAATTCCGCTTCTACTTTCCTCCGCCATGCCGTTCCCCGCTTTCTGAAAATTTATATTAAAAAATCAGTTCCGGCTTCCCGTAGCTGCGCACACAAGCCTGACCGGAAGCCACGTCGAACAGCAGCGTTCTGGCCACTGTTCCTCCCACATCCTCCCGCAGCAGTCGGATGCCCTCCCGCCGCAGGACCATGTGGGTACTTTCAATATTGCGCTGACCGATGTTGCCCAAATTGCCGCCGCCTGGGGTCTCAAACATCCGGGCCCCTCCGGCAATCTTGGCTACGATGCGGGTGCGTGACCCGCCCTGGGTCTCCATGCGCCGCAGAGTCTCGCAGATGCCGGTGTCGGCATATTTCAAGGGAGATTTCCGACCGGTCTCCATATTCAGCGGCAGCATGATATGGACCAGTGCCGCCAGCTGAATCAGCGGATCATACAGACAGATGCCGATACAGGAGCCCAGTGCATAGGTAATGAGCATCCCGTTCTGCCGGGCCATCTTCATATCCGCGATCCCAACTACCAGCTTATCATTCATCCAAAACCCCCAGCTTTTTCAACAAAAAATTCAGGGACCGAATATCGGGCGACAGGAGCAGCCGGCAGGGCACTGCCTTTCCATCGCAGATGAAGTTGGCCCCGATGGTCATGATGTAGTCCGACTGTCCGCCAAACTCCGCCATAGGCACGGTGAGGATGGCTCCCTGCATGTCCACAGCAAAGGCCGGAACCGTCAGGCGGGTGGTGATTTCCGCCAGGCTGGACAGGGCGTTGATGAAGGTAGAGATCATGATGTTGCCCACCTCCACCAGGGCGGAGCGGTCCAGATCGTCCAGCTGCTCATACTCCTGCACCGTCCGGCCCACCATGCGCTGGAGTACCAGATTGACAAACTCCATCTGCTGCACCGAGAGCATAATGCCGTTGAGTTCCCCCGACATGTGGACCAGCACTCCGGCGGTAATGACCTCCGGCCCGCCGATCCAGTCGATGGCCTCGTTGTATCCCATGATGCGCACCTCCGGCATGTCGATGCGCACCTCACAGCCCAGCATACTGGACAGGGCGGTGGCGGCATTTCCTGTGCCGATGCTGCCGATCTCCCGGATGGTATCCAGCTCCAGGCCATTCAGATCTTCATAGTTTTTCATACCCATCCCCCAGCTTATCCGTTGGGCAGACCATTGATGGTGGTCTCCACCTCATCGGCAGTCTGCATCATTTTCAGCACATAGCTATACGAGCGCTGGGCCTCGATGACCTGGCTGAGCTCGGTGGCCAGGTCGGTATTGGAGGTCTCCAGCATGCCCCGCTCCACCTTGGAGTCGCTCACCCACACCAGGCCATTCTTGTCGCCCATGAGGAAGCGGCTGCTGCCCTCCCGCTCCAGGCCGTCCTGATACTGGATGGCAAACACACCCACCGGGATCTCGCCATCCGGGTCGCTGACCTGGATGGGGTAGCCGTCCTGGCCCAGCACCTGCCGTCCCTCACCGTCGGAGAGGTAGTAGACGGTGTCCACCACCGGCTGCCCGTTCTCGTCCACCTGATCGGTGGTCTCCTGGAAGCCGGCCAGGGTGAAGGCCCCATCCCGGGTGAAGGACACCTCACCGGTGCCTGGATTATACAGGGCAAAGTAGCCGTCCCCCAGAATAGCAAAATCCAGGTTCCGGTCGGTCTGCTGGATGGTCCCCTCCTCCCAGTTGGTGGTGGTGCCGGATAGATAGGCGCCGCTGCCACGGGGCAGCTGGGAATTGTCAATGCCATCGAGCATCCCATACATCAGCGCCTGAAAGGCGGGGACCTGGGCCTTATAGCCGTTGGTATTCACGTTGGAGATGTTATTGGCCTGTACGTCCATGCGCAGCATCTGCTGCTGAGCGCCTACTGCGGCGCTGTAAAAAGCTTGAAGCATAACCCGTTTCCCCTTTCCCGCATTACAGCTGGCCGATCTGGTTGGTGGCCTTGGTCAGCACTTCATCGTAGAGCTTGAGCACCTGGGCCCCGCTCTGGAGGGAGCGCTGGGCGGTGAGCATCCGGCTCATTTCCTGGAGCATATCCACATTGGACTCCTCCACGTACTTCCACATGACCTGGGGCTGTCCCTGCAGCTGGGCCTGCTGGCCGTTTGCCTGGAACAGGCCGCTGGTGCCCTTGGAGAGCTGGGCGTTGTCGGCGAAGGTGTACACCCCAATCTGACCCTGGTAGGCCCCATCCTCGGTGTAGATCCGCCCCGCGTCGTCGGCCCGGATCTGGTCGGTGGACAGGGTAATGGGCTGTCCGTCCGTCCCCAGCACGGTCCCCTGTCCAGCCAGGGTCAGCTGGCCCTGGTCGTTGAGGCAGAAGCTGCCCGAGCGGGTGTACTCCACGCCGTTGTCGGTCTGGATGGCAAAGAAGCCGTCCCCCTGGATGGCAAAGTCCAGGGTCAGCCCGGTCTCCTTCATGGTTCCTTGACTGTAGTTCACATAGAGCTGATCGGGGGCCAGGATGTAGCTCTCCTCACCGATAGGGGTGGCGCCGCTCTTATCCTTGTTGCCCACCCGGCTGATAAGCACCTCCTGGAAGGTGCGGTCGGTATAGGTCTCCGCCTTATAGCCGGCCGTGCTCAGGTTGGTCATGTTGTTGCCGATCACATCCAGCCGTCTGCCCTGGGACAAGATGCCAGAGGTCAGCTGATAAAATCCCTTGGTCATAGATGGTTCCCTCTTTCCAGGCCCTCAGGCCTGCATGTATTGCTTCATATGGACCCGCAGGTGCTGCAGCGCCCGGCTGTGGATCTGGGAGACCCGGGCCGCACTCACGCCCAGCACCTGGGCAATCTCTTTCATGTTGAGTTCTTTCTCGTAGTAGAGGGAGAGCACCATGCGCTCGTTTTCCCGCAGGGAGGCAATCCCCTGCTCCAGCACCTGGTGGAGCTCCTGATCCTGATACTCCTCCTCCGTGGGGTCGCTCTGCTCCCCCTGGCTGAGGAACTTCTCCGTTGCGTTTCCGCAGCTGTCCAGCACCGCCTCAAAGGAGACCAGGCTGGACACCGCCGTCTCGGAGAGCATGGCATCGTACTGCTCCCGGGTCAGCCCCATGTACTGGGCCACCTCGTCGCTGGTGGGCACCCGGCCCAGATTTCCGGCCAGCTCGTCGGTGGCCCGGTTGAGCTTGACCGCCTTCTGCCGCACCTGACGGGGCAGCCAGTCCTGCCGCCGGGCCAGATCCACGATCATGCCCCGCAGGCGGGTGGAGACGTAGGTCTCAAACTTCACGTTCTTGGACAAGTCGAATTTATCCACTGCGTTGAGCAGCACCAGCAGCCCCTCCTGAATGATGTCATCCAGCTGGGCAAAGCTGCTGTACAGGCCGCTGGCCTGCAGGGCAATGCGGCGCACCAGCTGGGTGTAGCGCAGCACCAGCATCCACTTGAGCTCCTGGTCACCGGTGCGCTGATAGAGCTCCAGCAGACTGCGGTCGTCCAGCTTTTCCGCCTCCTCCCGGGATACGGAGGCTGGGAGGGACGTCTCCTCCGGCACCGCCGCGCTTGCCGCGCTTGTGGTCTGTTCCATTTCTCTCCCGCCTCCTCTCGTGGGGGTCTTCTGTTACACCACGGCCGCCTGGGCCTGCAAGGTGATGTTGCCGATGGCCTGGATCTGGATGTTGCTGGTGATCTCGTGGAAGGAGAGCACGTACACATCGGGGTAAAACTGGGCAATCAGGCGGCTGAGGTAGACCCGGATGACCTGGCTGGTGAGCACCACCGGGGTCTGGGACAACTCCTGGAATTTCTTGCGCATCTCCCCCAGCTGGGCCATGATCTGCTGCATGACATCGGGGGTGAGGGCCAGGTAGACCCCCTGCTCATTTTTGGTGAGAGAGGAGAGGATCTTCTTTTCCACCTCGGCGTCCAGAGTGACCACCCGGAGCTGTCCGTTTTCGCAGAAGCGGCGGGTGATGGTGCGGCTGAGCCGGGTGCGAACCTGTTCGGTAACCGCGTCGGCATCCCGGTTGGGTCCGGCATCGATGATCGCCTCCAGAATGAGCCCAAGATCCCGGATGGGGATGCTCTCCTTGAGGAGGTTGCGCAGGATCTTCTCTAGTCCCGCGTAGGTAATCACATTGGGGATAGCGTCCGCCACCAGATCGGGGTCGGTTTTCTTGAGATGCTCCACCAGCTGCATGACCTCGGTGCGGCCCAGCAGCTCGTAGGCGTGGCGCTTGATGGTCTCAGACAGATGGGTGAGCATAACAGTAAGGGGCGTAATGACAGTGTAGCCATAGATCTCCGCCATCTCCTTATTCTCCGGCAGGATCCACCGGGAGGGGATGCCGTAGGCGGGCTCGATGGCCTCGATGCCGTCGATCTCGCCGCCGGGGTTGGGGGGCTCCAGGGCCAGGTAGTAGTCCACCAGCACCTCGCCCCGGGCCACTTCCTCGCCCCGGATGCGGATGATGTACTGGTTGGTGCCAAGCCCCGCTCCGTCGTGCAGGCGGATGGAGGGGATGACAAAGCCCATGTCCTGAGCGTACTGGCGGCGGAAGATAACGATACGGCTGATGAGCTTGCCGCCGCTGCCCTCGTCCACCAGAGGAATAAGGCTGTATCCAAACTCCATCTCAATGGGCTCCACGGTGAGCAGGGAGTAGACGTTGTTGATATCCTTGTAGTAGTCTGCCTCGCTGGCCGCCGCTGTCTCGGGAGCTGGCTGTTCGGCCTGGGCCGCGGCCTGCTGGGCCTGCTGGACTTTCTCCTTGTCCATGCTCCGCTCGCCCATAATGCCGGCCGCCGTTAGGCAGCCGCCCACCAGCAGCAGAGGCAGGGTGGGCGTGCCGGGGACAACCCCCAGCAGCAGCAGAATGACGCCGGTGGCCAGGATGGCCCGGGGCTGAGCCTTGAACTGGCTGATCACATCGGTGTTCAGGCTGCCGTCGGACACAGAGCGGGTGACGATCATGCCGGTGGCGGTGGAGATCATCAGGGAGGGCAGCTGGGAAACCAGGCCGTCACCGATGGTGGCGATGGAGTAGACGCTCAGAACAGTCTGGATATCGCCGCCACCCTGAACCATACCAATGATCAGACCGGCCACAAAGTTGATGACCGTGATGATCAGGGACATGACCGCGTCGCCCTTGACGATCTTGGTGGCGCCGTCCATGGCGCCGTAGAAATCCGCTTCCTTCTGGATCTTGTAGCGGCGCATCCGGGCTTCCTTCTCATCAATGAGGCCGGAACTGAGATCGGCGTCAATGGCCATCTGCTTACCGGGCATAGCGTCCAGGGTAAAGCGGGCGGCCACCTCGGAGACACGCTCGGCTCCCTTAGTAATGACGATAAACTGCACCAGTACAATGATTAAGAAAATCAAAATACCGATAACAATATTACCCTGCGTAATCAAGTTGCCGAAGGACTTGATGACCACACCGGCGTAGCCGCCATCCCGGAGGATCAACCGGGTAGAGGACACGTTCAGACCCAACCGGAACAGGGTCGTGATCAGCAGCAGGGAGGGAAAGATGGAAAACTCCAACGGCTCCGAGATGCTCATGGTGATCATCAAAATCATGATGGACAGGGAGATGTTGATCACGATCAGCACATCCAGCACCGGTGCGGGCAGGGGGAGCACCAGGAACAGGACGATGACCACCACCATCAGTGATATGGCATTGTCGAAAATTCGTCTCATCATAACGTTTTAAAATGGCTCGCTTTCTGTTAAGTGCCTTTTTTGTCCAGCTGATAGAGGTACACCAGCACCTCAGCCACCGCACTATACAGCTCAGGAGGAATCTCCTGGTTGAGGTCCGTGGAGCTGTACAGGGCTCGGGCCAGGGGGACGTTCTCCACCACGGCCACATGGTTCTCCTCCGCCACCTGGACGATGCGCAGGGCCAGGGAATCCTGTCCCTTGGCCAGCACCACAGGGGCCTTATCCTGATCCTCCTTGTAGCGCAGGGCCACGGCAAAATGGGTGGGGTTTCGGATGACCACGTCGGCCTGAGGTACCTTCTGCATCATGCGGGACTGGGCCATCTTCCGCTGCTGTTCCTTGATCCGACCCTTGATTTGAGGATCACCCTCGGTCTGCTTGAACTCCTCTTTGATTTCCTGCTTGGTCATGCGGATCTGCCGCTCGTAGTCCCACCACTGGTAGAACACGTCGGCGGCAGCCAGCACTACGTAGGCCACAGCGATCTGCATGGACATCTGGAAGGCCAGGTCCAACAGGTGGGAACAGGCCGTGGTGAGGTCCGTGAAGAGGTACTTGGTGAACGTATCTACCACACCGGCCAGGAACTGATAGATGATATAGAGGAGAATAATGATCTTCAAAAGGCCCTTTAGGGCCTCGATGATGCTGCGCAGAGAGAACAGCCGCATAAACCCCTGGATGGGATTGATCCGGCTGAATTTGGGCCGCAGGGACTCCCCCGACACCAGCATCCGGGTCTGGAAGAAGGTGGCTGCCACCCCCGCCACCACTGTGGCGGCCATCAGGGGGCCTACCGCCCGGACAAAGGCCCACAGCAGCTGGAGCAGCAGCTGGCTGAGGTCCCCCGCCGTGGGGGTGTCCACCTGGGTCCGGGTCAGGGAGAAGCACAGGCGGAAAAATTCCTCGATGGCGGAGGCGGACCCCACCGCGGTGAGAAAAAATACCGCCAGCCCCACCAGGAGTACAACCACCGATACCGCGTCGTTGCTGAAGAAGATATTGCCCTTCTTCCGTTCGTCCCGCCGTCGTTTCGGGGTTGCTTTTTCGGTTTTCTGTCCGTCCGCCATGCCGCGTCACCTCCCGTGGACTATCCCGGCGCGGCGATGATCTGCAGCATCCGGCTCATGCTGTCCAGCATCTCTGACTCCGCACCCAGCAAAAACTCACTGATGGGGTTCAAAAACAGGAACAGCAGCACCAGGCCGATAATCACCTTCAGCTCGATGTTAATCACAAATGCGTTGATCTGGGGAATGGCCTTCATCAGAATGCCCATCCCCAGCTCACCCAACAGTTCGGCGGCCAGGATGGGGAAGGCCAGCTTGATGGCCAGCACCATGCAGGAGAGAAATATCTCCGCCACCCCCGAGGCCACCGCCTGGCCAAAACTGGCCTGACCAAAGGGGACCACCTGCTGGGATGTGAGAAAGATGCGCAGCATGGTGTAGTGTCCGTTCTCTGCAAAAAAGTCCAGAACGAACAGCACGTTGAGCAGCGAGGCCGTCACCGTCATGTTGATCTGGCTGCTGGCGTCGTAGACCTGGGCCATGGTCAGGCCCATCTGCGCGTCAATGACTTCGCCGCCCACTTGAATAATCATAAAGAACAGCTGCATCACAAAGCCCAGCACAAAACCCACCTCCAGCTCCAGCAGAAGCCGAAGGGCAAATTCCACAATGGACCCTGGCACCGGGGGGGCCTCCCCCGCCATGCTCATTACAAAGACGGAGAACACCATGATGATCCCCGCCCTGACCAGGTTGGGCAGGCTGTTTCTGCCCAAAATGGGGTTGAACAGCACAAAGCCGGTCACCCGCATAAAAATCAGCGTAAACAGGTACAGTTCTGACCAATCCATCGTCCCGCCCTCACATCAGGGAAAACAGATAGCGGGTGTAGTCCTGCAGGACCTCCAGCATCCAGCCTCCGCCCACCAGCAGGATCACCACGACCACAATGAGCTTGAGGATAAAGGACAGGGATTGTTCGTGGATCTGGGTCACCGCCTGAAAGATGGCCACCAGAATGCCCACCACCATACTCAGCAGCAGCATGGGCGCGCCGATTTTCAGCGCCACCCCCACGCCTTCCCGGAGAATATCCACCGGCTCCATATCGTAACCCCCTATGTATCACTTCTAATTGAATCCCTGCACCAAGGTGGAAAACAGCAGCTGCCACCCATCCAGGGAGATAAACAGCAGCAGCTTGAAGGGCATGGAGATCATAGACGGCGGCAGCATGATCATGCCCATGGACATCAGGGCCGAAGATACCACCACATCGATGAGCAGGAAGGGGATGTAGAGATAAAAGCCGATGAGAAATGCCCGTTTGAGTTCCGTGGTCATAAAGGCGGGAACCAGAATGCGCAGGGGCAGATTCTGGGCGCCCTGGGTGTCCTCCGGCGTCTGGGTCCCCGACATATCGCAGAACAGGTCCAGAGCACTTTGCTCCGTGTTCTTGGCCATAAACTCCTTGAGGGGAATCTTGGCCCGCTCAAAAAACTCGTCTTGGGTGATCTGCTGGGCCATGTACGGCTCATAGGCCGTGGTCTGGATCTCACTGACCACCGGGGACATGGTGAACAGGGTCAGAAACAGGGCCATGCCCACCAGCACCATGTTGGGGGGATTCTGCTGCAGTCCCATGGCGGAACGCAGAAAGGAGAAGGAGATGATGTACCGGGTAAAGGAGGTCATCATCACCACCATGGAGGGCAGCAGGGTGACCATGGTGGTCATAAAGAGAATCTGGAGGGTCTGGACATTCTCTCCGTTTACATTGATTAGTGCGTCCAAGTTCGCGCCTCCTATCTCTTTCGCTGCTCCAGTACCCGGCGCAGGGCCTGGGCAAAGTTTTCCGATATAGCTGCGTTGGATTTGCTGCCCGGTGTGTTTTCTTCGTCATCCAGCAGCTCCTGAGGGATCTCCCCCAGGTTGGTAAACCCGCCGGGGGCGGCTCCGTACAGATACAGCCGCTCCCCCACCTTCACCAGCAGCAGCCGCTGGTCCTTGCCAACGGGGATCTGCTCCAACACGGTGATGTGTCTGCCCCGGCCCAGTCTACCCCCCGCCATGTTTCCCACCACATGCCGGGTAAACCAGTAGGCAAGGGCCAGGATCAGGCAGGTGACAAAGAGCGCCCAGAGTAAGGGCCCCAGTTCTTTCATGTCAGGTTAGGGCGCGCCCACAATGGAACTGACTGTCTTAAGCAGACGGTCGCTCTTGAAGGGCTTGACGATGAAGTCCTTGATGCCGGCCTGCACGGCCTCCACCACCATAGCCTCCTGGCCCATGGCGGAGCACATGACCACATTGGCATTGCTGTCCTTGGCACGGATGGCCTTCAGGGCCTCCAGGCCGTCCATGTTGGGCATGGTGATGTCCATGAGCACCAAGTCGGGCTTGAGCTCAAAATACTTCTCCACCGCGTCCTGGCCGTCCACAGCCTCATGGATGTCGGTGTAGCCCTCCTTGGTGAGGGTGTCACGGATTACTTTTCGCATAAATGCGGCGTCGTCTACAATCAGAATCTTAGCCATGATATTCATCCTTTTCTTTTATTTTTCCCGTGTCGGAGCCTTGCTCCTGCCGGGTCAGGGCTGCTGTTTTAACAGTTCGCTTTGCTTGAGGACCTCGGTGATGCGCACGCCGAAGTTGTCATCAATGACCACCACGTCGCCCCGCGCCACACAAAGGCCGTTGACAAACAGGTCGACCTGATCTCCGGCCAGCTTATCCAGCACCACCAGAGATCCCTTGGAGAAGGAAAGAATATCCTCCACCTTCCGCCGGGTCCGGCCAATTTCCACCGAGATTTCCAGCGGGACGGACATAATAAGCTCCAGGTTGTCCGCCTGCTCCTTGCCCAGCCGCTCCTCCGCGTCCAGGACCGGGAGCTGAATGGGGTTGGCGTTGATTCGTTTGGGTTCCTGCATCCCCCAGCCGGGCTGCATGGGCTGCTGGGCCCATCCATACTGCGGCTGCTGCATGGGCTGCTGGACCGGCGGCTGCATCGGCTGCTGCATGGGCTGCTGAACCTGCGGCTGCATCGGCTGCTGGGGTGCCTGAGCAGGCGCTTGGGGTGCCGCCGGCTGTGCCGATTGCTCGGGCTGTGCGGCGGGCTGATTCATCAGACCGTTGAGCATCTGCTCGATCTCCTCCTGGCTCATGACCCCGCCGCTATCGCCGCCTGACGCCGGCTGAGCGGCTGCGGGCTGGGGCTCGGGCTGAGGCGCTGGCTGGGGTTCAGGCTTGGCAGACTCGTCAGAAGAGACGCTGCCGAAGTTCATCTCGAAGCCGGCCAGCAGCTCCCGGGCCAGGTGGACCGGCATCACGTTGACAAATTCGCTCTTGAGCATATCCTCAATGCTCAGCATGAAGCGGACCACAACCAAGGTGCCGTCCTCGGAGTTGATGTGTTCCTTTTTAAACTGCTCCACGTCGTCCAAGGCGAAGGACGTGGGGGTGGAAATGTTTACCGGATGCCCCAGGAAGTCAGACAGGGCGGTGGAGGCCGCTCCCATCATCTGGTTCATAACCTCACACACGGCGCTGATAGTGAGATCATTGAGTTCAAACTCATCATCCGGGGTCTCGCTGCCCATCAGGATGTCCACAATCACTTTCACGTCCCGCTTGCGCAGCAGCATGATATTGCTGCCCTCCAGGCCGGAGACGTATCGGATCTCGATGCCGATGGCCGGCTCCAGATCCCCGATGCTGAAGTCCTCTACCGAGACCACACTCACCGAGGGAGTGGTGATATCCACCCGGTGGTCCAGCATGTTGGATACTGCGGTAGCCGAGGACCCCAGGCTGATATTCATGATTTCGCCGATGGCATCCAGTTCCATCGAATTAAAGATGTTCTGAGCCATGCTCCTCACTCCTCCTCTCTTGTCTGGACGTGACAGGTCTCACAGATCTTCACGGCCATGCTGCCGTTCTGCGTGCCCAGCTTACCGCTGAACCAGGGCTGTCCGCCGATGTACAGATTTACCGGCTCTTTGGTCGGGTGTCCCAAATCGATCACGTCTCCCACATTTAAGCTGTAAATATCCCGCAACGTGAGCTGAGTGCGGCCCAGCTCCGCTGTGACCTCCAGCTGAGAATCCCGCAGGATATCCATAATCTCCTGGGAGTTGTTCTCCCCGGTTCCCCGTCCCACCTGATTCATGGCAGAGATCTTGGTAAAGATGTTGGTCAGCATCATGCCTGGCAGGCAGATGTTCATCCGCCCGGAGGCGTTGGGGAATTTGATACTGATCCCGATGATGACCACCGTTTCGTCCAGTCCGATCAGCTGTACCAAGGTGGGGTTGGACTCCACCCGCCGGAAGGAGAAGTTGAGGTCGATGTAGTTCTCCCAGCTGCCCCCCAGAATGGAGATCAGATCCTTGACGATGCTCTCATAAAGCTTGAGTTCCAGGGCGGTAAAGCTGTATCCGGCCGGGACCTTGGCCGCGTCATCCCCCTCGCCGCCCATCAGGCGGTCCATCATATTCAGCACCAGGCCGGTGCTGAGGTGGATCAAAACCGGGGTCTCCTCACTTTCCCGCACTCCCTGCACGTCCACATCCGCCAAGGTCAGCACATCGCCGTCGGACAGGGCGTTGGAAAACTCGTAGTAGCGCTGCTCCTCTACCGACTCCACCGAGATTTCGCTGGTGGTGTGCAGCAGGCCGTTGAGTCTGGAGTTAATGATCCGGGTGTAGTTTTCAAAGACACCGCTGATCATTTTCAGCCGGTCTTTTGTAAACTTTCTCGGACTGTAAAAGTCATATTTTCGATATTTCTTTTCCGCATCCTGGTCGGAACGGTTTAGATCCATCTCGCCGCTGCGTGCTGCGTTGAGCAGTGCGTCGATTTGGCTTTGAGACAATACTTCCGCCATGCTATCCCTCCTGGCTGGAACCGGTTTGCGTTTGAGCCTGCTGCTCGGAGGTTCCGGCGCTCTCCTCCGTCTCGGCTGAGGTTCCGCCCTGACCGGAACGCATGGTGTAGTACTGGGCGATGTCGTCCCCCATACTGCTCTCCACATCCAGACCCGTCACCAGCAGCTCCACCCGCCGGTTCTGCGCACGGCCCGTTGCGTCGTCGTTTTCCGCCACGGGGCGCCACTGGCCATAGCCCACACTTACCAGGCGGGACGGGTCAATGATGTTCTTTTCCTGAAGGTAGACCGTTACCACTGCCGCCCGGTTGGTGGCAAGGAATCGGTCCACGGCAGGATCGTTGGGGGAGTCGGGCACCTCCTGGGCGGTGTGTCCCAGCACACGAATCTCGTCGATGGATTCGCTGACTTGCGCAATGGCATTGGCCACCTGATCCAGCACCACCTTGCCGTCGTCCCGCAGGGTGTAGCTGTCGCCATCGAAAAAGACCGTGTTATCAAAAGACACAAAGACATAGCCGCTGCCCTTAGTGATCGAGATCTCTGCGGCCAGGTTCTCCGACTCCACATATTCCTTCATGGCCTGATAGAGCTTCTCGATATCTGCGTCCACCTGCTCCTGGGTCACATTGCTGATCTCGTGGCCGCCGGGGTTTTGTTCTGTCACCGCGTCGGGATTAAAGGACTCCACCAGGGCGATCCATTTCTCCTTATCCATGGTGGACATGGAATAGAGCATGACAAAAAAGCACAGCAGCAGCGTCACCATATCACCGTATGTATCCATCCAGTTGGCACCGCCGCCTCCGCCGCGTTTTTTTCGCATATCCAAACCTCCTCTCCCCTATGACAACGGGAGATTATTTCCCTTTCTTGCGGCCTTTCTTTTCCTTGGGCTCGCCGCCGCCCTCCCCCTCTTCGCTGCGCTGGTTCTGCTTCATGAAGGTGAGCAGCCGCTCCCGCAGGAACTTGGGGTTCTCGCCCGACTGGATGGCCATGATCCCCTCCACCACGATCTGCCGGCACAGGACCTCTTCCTCATCCCGGGCGGTAAGGTTGGCAGCAATGGGGTTAAAGATCACGTGGGCCAGGAACGAGCCGTAAAAGGTGGTGACCAGAGCCACCGACATGTTGGGTCCCAGGGCATCCATGTCCGCGCCGTCCAACCCCTTCAGCATGTTGATCAGACCGATCAGGGTGCCGATCATACCGAAGGCGGGGGCGGCGTTGGAGCCCCGTTCGTACATGGCCACCACCTCCTGGTGGCGGGCGGAGGTCTGCTCAATGTCATTTTCCAGGATACTCCGGACCCGATCCGGGTCATTGGCATCCACAATCAGCATAATGGCCTGCTTGAAGAAGGGATCGGTCTGTTCGTTGGCCTTCTCCTCCAAGGCCAGAAGGCCATTTTTTCGGGCAATCTGCGCCAGCTCCACCAGCTGCTCCACATAGATAGTGGGGTCAAAGGCCTTGGCCCGCAGCATGATCTTGATGTGCGCGGGAAAGGACTTGGCTAGTTTGGGGTAACAGGCAATCACTACGGCCAGGGTACCGCCCACCACGATGAGGATACTGGAGGCATCCACAAAGTTGCCCAGCTTATCAAAGTCAATGGGTGGAGTCCCGCCCGCGTCAAAGGCAATGCCGAACAGAGTAAAGAATACAGCCAGCGCAATGCCGATCAAATACACTACATTCATAACGTCGATCCCTTCTGTTTATATCCCGCCGATGTACGGAAAAGCGCAAGGTCAGCGCCGGTCGATCACAGAAATTTCCCGGTGGATGTCCTGAACCTTTGCGTTATACTCCGCGATCTTTTGGATAATCTCCTCCACGGTGTCCCGCACCAGATAGTAGTCGTGGTTCATCATCACAACCTTGCACTCGGGGATCAGCTCGATGCACTCGATCTGGTTGTGGTTGAGCAGGAACCGCTCCTTGTTCATTTTCTGCAATTCGATCACAAAACTCGCCCTCTTTTCTCGTCTGCCGCCGCCTGGAGCGGATGCCCCAGGCGGCGGAGCGTGTTCCATCCGGTGGATCTTACTTATCAGCGCTTCATGTTGACCAGCTCTTCCAGCATGGTATCGGTGACGGTGACAATTCGGGTGTTAGCCTGATAGCCCCGCTGGTAGAGGATCATGTTGGTGAACTCGGTGGCCAGGTCGGTGCCGGAGCCCTCCAAGAAGGAGGTCATCAGCTTGACCGTGCTGCCGCCCAGCAGGTTAGTAGCAGGGTCGGTGCCATTGCCATCCGTAATCTTTCCGTTTCTCAAAGACCCGGTCACCGCACTGCCGGGTGTGCTGACGGCAATGGAGCCAGCCGCGTCTCCGGCACTATAGTAGGGGCCCTCCGTGTGGAGCACACCGTTGGGATTCTCCACATTGCCCAGGGCTATGTAGCCCACCACGACCACGTCCTTGGTGTCGGAGTTGGTGCAGGTAATTTTTCCGTTGGCGTCGATTTTCATGTTGGTGTAGTTAATATAGCCGTCTACCGTGGTTGGATCCGCATCTACGTTTTTACCATCACCATCTACACCTACGTATACCGCTTTTCCTTCCGTGCCGGTAGCTGTGGACTTCATGGGAAGGCGAATAGGCACCAGATCCGTGGAAATCTTTCCTTCTGTGGTTCCCGCAGTACCTCCACCGTTTTCCGGATCTGTCTCTGTGCTGGTCACAAATCCATACACCACGTTGCCCTGTCCATCGGTGAGGTAGCCGTCACGGAACTCAAAGTCACCCACCCGGGTGAGGGTCAGCTTGTTCACCGCATCGGCACTATTCACATCGATATCCTTAGGGCCCACCAGGAAGAACCCATCACCGCTGATGGTGCAGTCCATGTCCCGACCGGTGGATACCAGGTCGCCCGTACTCATGTCCAGGTCGATGGTACCCACCTGGCAGCCGTAGCCGATCTGCTGGGGATTGGTGCTGCCGGTGGTGGCGGTACCCTCAGAACCGGCACTCAGGGTGTTGTAGATGCTCTCTTTAAAGGTAAAGCGCTGGGCCTTGTATCCGTTGGTGTTGACGTTGGCGATATTGTTGCCCACCACGTTCAGGGCCTGCATATGGGTTTTCAGTCCGGAAATTGCTGCGCTCATAGCGCCTGACATAGACATGTTGCTCTTGCTCCTTTTTTGTTTGACGCGCCGCCGGGAAGCCGTCATTCACACGGCCCCCAGAGCCTCCTTGCGGTCCTGCCCTCTGTATGCTTACAGGAACACGGCGCCGTCGATGTTTGTAAAAATGCTTTCTTTCATCTCCGCCTGGGACAGCGCGGTAATGACCCGGTTGTTGGGGACATTTACGATAAACGCCGCCAGACTTTGATCCAGTGCCAGGATATTGGTCGCTCCCTTGGCCTCGGCCCGCTCCACAGAATCGCCCAGCCGTTCCAGCAGCGTAGGCGTCACTTCAATGCCTCGCTCTTCTGCGCGGCTGAGTGCGTGCTTGGAAAAAGCCACCTGCCGGGTCTGTGTGCGCTCCATCTCCTGCTGCAGGACCGCACCAAAACTGCTGCCGCCCTGTGGGGAGGTCTGGGTCTTACCGGTTTCTGCCGGACCAACTCCTCCGCCGCTGCCTAGGGTATAGATCGATCCGACCACGGGAACACCTCCTTATCGTTGTCTCGGGTATCAGCCCTTGGGTTCCTCCGGAACCTGCTCGGTTCCATCGGTGGTTCCGCTCTCACCCGTGTCGCCGCTGTCTCCGGTGCTGGGCAGGGTACCGATAGCCATGATGCTGTTCAGGGGGTACATCTCATCGTTGACAAAGATGACCGGCGTGCCTTGATAGGTACCGGTGGCGGTGACCTCGCCTACCACTTCCTTGATGTTGCCCTCCTCATCATACTCACCCACGGTGACCGTCTTTCCCACCAGAGAGGCGGCATAGGTCATGGTGTTGGCGGTGGTCAGGTCCTCCAGACTGGTCTGTACCTTGGTCATCATCTGAACCATGGACATCTGCACCATCTGGTTTAGCATATCGGAGGTATCCGCCGTATTGTCGATGGTCTGATTTTGCAGCTGCTGAACCATGAGCTGGAGGAAATCCTCAAAATCCAGACCAAAGGCATCGTCCTCATCGGCCACGGTGTAGCCCAGCTTCTCTACTTCCTCCGTCGTCATGTTTCCGCTGCTCTTGGTAGCAGCGTAGGGATTGACCGTCTGGAGGGTATCCAGAGACATGGGCATAAAATCACTGCTTGACATGGTATTCACCTCTGTGTTACCGCCGCTTACACGGCGTCCGTCTCCTTCTGCACCAGCCCAAGCCGAAGCTGATGGAGGAAAGTTTCCGCCTCCTGGCGGGGTGTGTTGTGCTGCTGTTGTTGATGGGATTGCTGCTGTTGCTGCTGTCCGCCGTCCTGATCGGGGTGCTGCCAGGCGGACTGATTCTCCTGAGGCTGGGCCACCTGGACCCGTACCTCACTATGGGTATTGTCCTGCAGGATCAGGCCCAGGGAGGAAGCATGGTCGCTGAGCAGCCGGGCGGTCTGCTCGGTCTCGGCGTGGAGCACCACATGGAGCACTCCCTCTGGCGTGCGGGTAAATTCCGCTGTCACCGTGCCCAGATTGGCCGGATTGAGTTTGATTTCCAGATGCTGTTCTCCCTGATCCAGGGCAGTTTTCAGCATATCACCCAGGGACTGGTCTACCTCTTGAGCGGGGGCAGTCATATCCACGCTCTCCCCGTCGCCCACCCGTACAGGAGTGGCCTCCACATTCTGAAACAGGGGAGTCTGGAAACTTTCCACCGTCACGTCCTTGCTCTCGTCGTTCCCGGCCTGGGCGGCAGTGGACTGGGTCATGTCCTGGCTCAGATTCTCCTGGGCTCCGCTCTGGGTGTCGGTGCTCTGGGGTACTGTCTCACTGCTTTGAGGGACGGAAACCGGGGCGGCCTGCACGTCCGCTGTGGTCTCAGGCTGCTGGACAGTCTGGGGTTCCTGCTGGAGCTGGGGCAGTACCTCGCCTCCGGCCTCTACCGGGGTCTGGGTGGTCTGGACCGTCTGCATGTCAGTCACCACAGGCACTTCCATGGAAACCACCGAAATCACAGGACTCTCTGCCGAACCGGTCTCCTCCACGAAGTTGGCCGGGACAGGCGTCAGATCGCTGTACAGCATGGGCGCGGCCGCAGCGGCCACCACCTCCAGATTGGCGCTTTGAGGATCCTTATCCGTCTTTTCGGAGGTCCCCACATTCTGGTCGCCCTGGGGGTCTTTCAGGCTGGCGTCCTCTTTCCCGGTCTGGGTCATGTCCTCCCGGCGCTGGTCCAGCAAATCCTGGAAGGACGTGCCGCCCTGCTGATCCTGGGTGTTGGCTGCCTGACCGGCGCCCTGGGTCGCCTGGGACATCTGCCATGTGCTCTGCAGTGTCATCTGCAGCAGCATGTCTGTCATGTTCATCGTTCTCACCTCCTTTCAATGGGGTGATTTTCTTCAACTCCGCCCCACGCGTACGGCGGAGACCAATTCATCAATGAAGCGCTCGTCCTGCTTTTGCAGTTCCTTCTGGTAGGCGTCCTTCTGCTTCTCCTTCAGACGCTCCAGAATGGCGGCATCCTGGTGGGCCTGGAGTACCTTGGCGCGCTGCTGTTCCGCTTCGGCCTGCAGCTCCTGCAGGCGGTTGGTCTCCCGGGTAATCTCCATCTCCAGCACCTGCAGGCCCATTTCAAAGCCCATGGCGTCGGAGGCGGTAATACCCTGGGCCGCCTCTTCACGGAAGCGGCGGTTCAGATCCTGGTAACGGGCCTGGGCGTCGTCCACCCGGTCCTGCTGCTGGGCCACTTTCTGAAGGGTTCTGGCGTACTCGTTCTGCCGCCCCTCCAGCACCTGCTGGCGGTAGCCCAGCACACTGTCCAGGCCGAATTGAAACTTCTTCATCGGAGCTCACCTCACAGTAATTTCCGCATCATGTCCAGGTCCTCCTCATAGGAGAACCCCTCCTGGGTCCCCTGCATCAAAAACTGCTGGATGCCGTCGATTTTGCTCAGGGCGTAGTCCAGCTTGGGGTTGGTCCCCGCCTTATACGCGCCAATGGATACCAGGTCCAGATTCTTCTCATACACACCCATCACATCCCGGATCCGGGCCGCCATCTGGCGGTGCTCCGGGGAGACAATATCGGTCATCAGACGGGAAATGCTCGCCCCCACATCAATGGCGGGGAAGTGGTTGCTGTTGGCCAGGCGCCGGGACAGGACGATGTGTCCGTCCAGAATGCCTCGCACCGTATCGGCGATGGGCTCGTTGGTATCGTCGCCCTCCACCAGCACGGTATACACCCCGGTGATGGAGCCCTTCTGGAAATTTCCGCTGCGCTCCAGCAGCTTTGGGAGTTCAGCATAGATTGAAGGGGTGTAACCACGGGCCACCGGGGGCTCGCCCACCGCCAGGCCAATCTCACGCTGGGCCATGGCAAATCGGGTGAGGGAGTCCATCATCAGCAGCACATCATACCCCTGATCCCGGAAGTACTCAGCCACACCGGTGGCTACCGACGGACAGCGTTTCCGCAGCATGGCAGGCTGGTCTGATGTTGCTACTACCAGGACCGAACGGCTCATGCCCTCCGGCCCCAGGTCCTTTTCCATGAACTCCAGCACCTCACGGCCACGTTCGCCCACCAGAGCGATCACGTTGATATCCGCCTTCACGTGCTTGGCAATCATGCCCATTAGAGTACTTTTGCCCACGCCGGAGCCGGCGAAGATACCGATTCTCTGTCCCTTGCCCACGGTGAGCATACCGTCGATGGCTTTGACGCCAAACTCCAGCCGCTCCCGGATGGGGGGACGGGCCATGGGGTTGATGTAGTTGGCTCCGTCTACACAGAAAGGAGTGCCCCCGTGGAAGGGGCCCTTGCCGTCAATGGGCTGTCCCAGGGCGTTGATGACCCGCCCTTTGAGAAAGGGGCCCATATTGAGGCTCAGCCGCCGGCCGGTGTTGCGCACAAAGTTGCCTGCCGAGATGCCGCTCATGTCCGAGTAGGGCATGAGCAGAATGCGGTCGTTTTTGAATCCAACCACCTCGGCCATCACCTGGCCGCCAGACTCTCCGTTGTAGATCCGGCAGATGTCGCCCACGGCGGCCCGGCCGCCGGAGGCCTCAATGGACATGCCCACAATATTTTCGATTTTTCCCGTGTAGCTGACGGTCTCGGCCGACTGCACACGCTGTATCATCTCTTCAAACAAGGCCTGTCTCCTCTTATCCGCCTCGCAGAATATCCTTCAAGTTATCAAGCTGGGTGGAGGCGCTGGCGTCGATAATTTCGTCCGGCATCTCGATGATGCAGGTGCCAGACTCGTCGTCGGCCATGGGAATGAGCTTAATATGGTCGGACAGACCGGCCAGAGAGGCGGTGAGCTCCGGGGCAATCTGGGCCAGCTCCCGGGTGTCGCAGCCCCCAATATAGATGCGCACCCACTCCCGCCGCCGCAGACGCTCGGTGGCCATCTGCACCATGCGCAAAATGACCTCCCGGCTGCTCTTAAGGCTGATGTGGATCACTTTTTCTGCTACCGCGATGCTCAGATCCCTCAGCTCGTCCTGGGTCTGGGCCATCAGGTCCTCTTTGGCCTGGGTGGCCTGGTCCAGGAATTTCTTAACCTCTTCCGCCTGCTGCTGCCGCTGCTCCTCCAACTTGGTCTGGCCTTCCGCCTGGGCCTTGGCCATCCCGTCGGCATAGCCCTGGCGGTAGCCCTCCTCCTGGGCCTCCTCCCGCAGGCGCTGGGCCTGCTCTTCGGCCTGCTGGCGGTATTGCTCCAGCAGCTGCTCGCCCTCCCGCTTGGCCTGGGCCATAATGGCCTCGGCCTGAACCCGGGCGTAGGAGAACATGGCCGCCGCCCCCTGTCCGGGGTCGGGGCCTGGCTGCTCCTCATCCTCCTGGACTGGCTCGGGAGCCTTGTCCTCGGGCGCTTCCGGCTCCGGCTGGGGGGGCGGCTCCGGCTCCACCACAATATCGTCCACCTGGGGGAACTGGAACTGCTCCACCTGGGGGCGAAGAAAATGCTTAAAAATATTAGGCAATGATATCGTCCTTTCCACCCTTGAGGATGATCAGCTCGTTCTTCTCCTCCAGGTCGCGGATCACGCCCACAATACGCTGCTGAGCGGCCTCCACGTCCCGGATCCGCACGTTGACCGTGACCTCCAGGTCGTCCCGGATGCTCTGGGCCATACGGGCAGAGACGTTGGTGAAGATCTTGTTGGCCACCTCGCTGTTGGCGCCCTTGAGGGCCAGAACCAGATCCTTGGGATCGCAGTCCCGCAGGAAGCGCTGCACGGAGCGGTCGTCCATGGTGACAATATCCTCGAAGACGAACATCCGCTTGCGGATCTCGTCGGCCAGCTCGGAGTTGTGGGTGGACAGGCGGTCGAAGATACTCTTCTCGCTGGCCCGATCCAGATTGTTCATCACGTCGGCCACGAAGTCCACGCCGCCCACCTTCACGTTGTTGGTGGTCATGATGCTGGAGAAACGCTTCTCCATCTCTGCCTCGATGGTCTTTACCGCCGCAGGGGAGGCGCTCTCCATGTTGGCGATGTTCTCCACCACCTTCACCTGCCGCTCCGGGTCCAGCTCGTCAATGACGGCCGCCGACTTCTCCGGGTCCACGTAGGACAGCACCAGGGCGATAGTCTGGGGCCGCTCATGCTGCAGGGCGGCGTACAGGGATTTCTCATCCGCCTTGTTCAGGAAGGAGAACTCCCGGTTCTTCAGGGACTTAGTTACTTTGTCCAGCAGCATGCTTGCTGTCTGACTTCCAAAGGCCCGCTCCAGGACGGCCCTGGCATACTCCAGTCCGCCCTCGGTCACAGCCTTGTTGGTCATGCACATCTGGTAGTACTCGTTGAGTACATCCTCGGTGGTGGCCGCATCCACGTAGCCCAGCTTGGCGACCTCCAGGGTGATCTGCTCCACATCCTCCGGGTCCATGTACTGGTAGAGCTGGGAAGCTTTCTCCGTTCCCAGGGAGATGATCACCGCGGCCGCCTTCTGCTGGCGGGTCAGTTCTTTTCTTGGTTGGGTTGATACCGGTTTGACCGGGGCGGCTGTCCCCTGAGCCGGAGGCGCTGCCATTTCACTCATTTTGCACCTTCCCCTTCCCGCAGCCAATTCTTCACCATCTGAGCTGCGATCTCCGGATTCTCCTCGGCAAACTTGCGCACATCCTGCCGCAGCTCCATGCTCTTTTCGGTCTGCATCTCCATGATATCAGGCTTGGCCTCAACAACCGGCGCTGTCTGCGGCATGCCGGCGGTCAGCAGAGCTTCCTCCTCTGCCAGCTTGCGGCGCTTCTTGGCGCGGATGCGATGGACAATCAGGATCACTGCCAGCAGCACCAGGAACAGGACCCCACCACCGATGGCGGCATAGATAGCCCAGTCGGGCAGCTGCACCGGCGCAGCTGCGGGCGCGTCGGTCTCAGGCTGATAGAAGGGCGCCACCAGGATGGAGATCTTCTGCTGCTGGTCGGCCTGGGAGATGCCTGCGGCACGGCCCACATGGTCGTAGAGGTCGGCGGTGTTGGTGCTGCCCGCCGCGTCCTGGTTGATGGTCACCGAGACCATCACGTCGCTGATGTACCCGGCCACATGCTCCACCTGCTGCTTCTGGGTGTCCACCAGATAGTCGTCCTGGCCGGAGCTGGTAACGGCCTGTTCGTTGCCGTTGGGCTGCATCTGCTCGTTTACATAGGTATTCAGGTCGGAGTTGGAAGTAGTACCTGCCGCGCCGCCGGTGGTCTGGCCATCCCCTCGGATGATCTCATTGTCCCAGATCCGGGAGCCGATAATGCCGTCGTCGCTGCCCTGGGCCCAGTCCTCCAGGCTGTAATCGGTGGAGTCGGTGGTGGTGCGGTCCACATCCACCACGGTGTTCACGCTGACCTGGACATTGTCCTCCCCATAGATGGGGGTCAGGGCCTGCATGACCCGGGTGCGGATGTTGTTGTTGCACTGCTCTTCCAGCTTCAGCTTCAGGGCAGAGGCGTCCTGCAGGTCGGTGAGGTCATCCTCGGAGGAGTAAGTATTGCCGTACGTGTCCCCGATCTGTACATTCTCCACGTTCAGCCCGGCCATGCCGCTGCTGACCAGGTTGCGGATGGCCTTCACCTGGCTGTCGGTGAGGGTCTTGCCCTCCTCCATGGTCACTGTCACCGAGGCAGAGGCATCCACCTTGTTGCTGCTGTCCAGCACATAGGTGTGGTCCTCGCCCGGTGTGAGAAGCACTGCCGCGTCCTTGACCCCATCAAAGTTGCGGATAACCGCCTGCATGCGGTCCTGCAGGGCATAGAGGGTCACCTGGTTGCGCTCCGACTCAGTGGTCAGACTGCCCACGTGGTCAAAGTATGTATCGTAGCCATAGCCGGAGGAGGGATAGCCCGCCTGGAGCACCTGGGCCTTTAAAGCGGCCTCCTGGCTCTCCGGCACCAGAATGGTGTCGTCCTCTACCTTATATTGTGTAATCCCATTGTCAGACAGGTAGGTCAGAATGGCGGACATGTCCGTCTGACTCAGGTCGGTAAACAACGTGGCATAGGGCTGGTTGCTCACCACCGCAAACAGGATGGCCAGGACAACCACAACCGTCGCAACGCCGGCTCCCAAAAGGATCTTTATCTTCCGGGAGGTTGATTTCCACCGCTGCTTGGCCGCAGCGGCGATCTTCTTTGCTTTCTCGCCCATATTAACTCCCTCGGATCAGATATCTTTCCTTCTTTACAAGCTGATCCGCATTAACTCACTGTATGCATCCAAAGCCCGGTCTCGCATCTGGACCAGCAATTCGGTGGCCACGGTCGCCTGGGTGGCCGCAATGGTGGCCTCGGCCGGATTGTCCAGCTGGCCGGTGACCAAGGCGTAGTATTTCTCGTTTCGGGTTGCGTCGGTCTGCTTTACATTATCAATCATCGACTGAAAAATCTGCGAAAACATGGAAGGCTCCGAATTGCCTACACCGATGTTTGCCGCCGTTGACGAAACGGCGGACGAGATCGGCTGGATCGGAGCGATCGTCTGAATATTTGCCATGGTGGTTCTTCCTTTCCTACCGGATACCTTGCCTATTTTATAAGGATGCCCCGGCTATGCGCGTTTGCCTGCTTACTTTCCGATTTCCAGGCCCTTGGCTGTCACCTGCTTGAGCACATTGAAGGCGGTAACGTTGGCGGAATAGGCCTGGGAGGCGGACATGGCATCAGCAATTTCCTTGACCAGATCCACATTGGGCATCTCCACGTAGCCGTCCGCGTTGGCATCGGGATTTGTGGGGTCGTAGACCAACTTAAAATCGGAGGGATCCTCGGCGATCTCGGCCACCTGCACACCGCCCCCGTTGGAGACGGTCTCGCCCCGCGCCCGGGCCAGAGCCTGCTGGAAAGGGGTCATGCTGTCCTGGGACTGCAGAACGACAAACTTCCGGCGGTAGGGGCCGCCGCCCTCGGTGCGGGTGGTATTCTGATTGGTGATGTTTTCGGAAATTACATCCAAACGCAGCTGCTGGGCAGTCAGGCCGGAGCCCACCACGTTCATGGAACTTAAAAATGCCATTGCCTATGCCTCCTTACCCCTTGATGGCCGTGCGTAATAAAGAGAAGTCACTGCTGATGGCATCCATTACATATTGCATCTGGTAGCCGTTTCGTGCCAGCTCCACCATCTGCTCGGTAATGTTCACGCCGTTTCCATCCAATCGGGTACTCTCCTGAGCCTGGTGCACCTGCACCGGTGTATCCTCGATGGCGTTTCGGATCTTCTCCGCCGAGCCGCTCTGCCCGGATGCCGACTGGATGGCTTGTCGCAATGACTCCTCAAACGTAGCGTATTTGGTTTGGTATCCCGGGGTCTCTGCATTGGAAATGTTGTCTAAAAGGCAGCTCTGTTTCGTCCACAAAAAATCCATTGATTTTTGCAGCATCAGTGCTGTGTTGCTTGATAGAAAATCCATTTTTCTCAGCCTCCCTGTGTCAAGCCGTGAAACTCAAAATTTCCCTGAATATAACTTCAACAAAACATTTGATACTGTTTAGATTCTGTAAAGTTTTTTCCGATAACCTAAATTATTCTGAAACTTTCTTCATTGTAATACAGCAATATCATTTTTTCAAGTACGCAATTATAAATCAAAAAAGAAATATATTTTTGCCAAATATTTTGCATTTTCGTCATATTATATGAATTCTGTTTTCGGCAAATCCCTGCGTTTTCCCTCATCTTCCTTTTTCTTACATGGAACACATTTCCTTTTCTGGTGAAACATTTTTTCTGTTCTTTGTTATATGAAAAAGCTCTTTCATATTTTACCATTTTATTGGAAATCTTTTTATTTAAATTGTCCTTTTTTCTACTAAATGGTCTATCTATTTTGTGCATCTTTTTGTCTCGGCTCAAAAAAATTTTTCATTCTCCCTTTTCCCCCAGTTTTCCCATTGGAAGTGTATATTTCCCCTTCCTCTGGTGTGCAAAAGCAAAACTGCACCGCAAATTTTTCTCAAAGAAGAGACATCCAGTTCCACTTGGTTTCTATTTGCTCTCTGCCAATAGGACCTTGGATATTATTTTCTGCGTTCCAACCAGGCTGCGCACAGAAAATTGGCCGGCAGCTAAAACCGCCGGCCAATGCAGACCTAACGTTTACAGCCGGGCAGACTCCCTCTGCTCCGGTTTCTGCGTTAACAATTAATTGGTAGAAGGAGCGTCCTCAAAGGCCTTTGCCACAGACTTGAGAATCTGGTCGTGATCAAAAGGCTTATACACAAATCCCTTGGCGCCGATCTTGCTTGCCTCGTTGATGGTGTCGTCATAGGCCAGGGAAGAGACCATCAGCACCCGGGCGGTGGGATGGTCCTTTAACAGCAGCCGGGCGGTGTCCAGCCCGTCCATCCCCGGCATCACAATATCCATCGTCACCAGATCAGGCTGGATCTGATCATACTTCTTGATGGCCTCCTCCCCGCTTTGACAACAGGCGACCACCTCATACTCTGTCCCGGCCAAGATCTCCTGCAGCTGAAGCTGCGCAATTCTGGAGTCATCGACCACCATGATTTTCTTTGCCATATCGTTCGCTCCTTTTCTAAACTTCCATTCTGATTGCTGTGCCGGGTCCTGCCCGGACATGCCACAGCGTGACGCTGGATTGCTTAACTTATTTGAAACGCTCTTATGCTGACTGGGACCGATCCGGAATGAAGGGCCCCATACAGATCAGGCGGATTCTTCCATGCTCGCCGCTGTCATAGTTCAGTACACACTGGCTGTCAACCTCCTCTTCCGGCAGGTAAAGCCCTGTGCGGAAGCTGGGGATCTGGAAGCGGGATGTGATGCGGGCAATTTGAAACAGTCCGGCAACCACCTGGCCGCAGATAATATTTAAATATTCCTTGGCCACATCCTCCACGTCCTGGGGTGTGACCTGGGGGCTGTGCAGAATATTCTGCGCCAGCCGGTTCAGCAAGGCGGTATCCGCACACAGAAGCAGGGCAGCGCGGCGGTTTCCTTCCAAAATGGTATGAACGGTGCAGATATCATCGGAAAGCTCCGCATTCTGCTCAACCAGCTGAATGCCCGCAAAACGGCTGGTGGTATCCTGAATGGAGCGATTCAAAACGTCTTTCAGCTCCTGGTGAACAAACTCTTTCAAGGTATGCACCCTCCTCTCTCCCCATGCTACTGTCTTCCTAAAAAACCGTTGGCAAACCGGATCACACAGCTGCGCTCCTCCTTCACCACCCGGTAGGACTCATGGTCCATGGAGACCGTGGTACCGGGATAGGCGGTATCGCAGCGCAGCTGCCGCGGGTCACAGGCAATGCAGGCCTTGGCCTGCTCCTCCAGATCCTTGTCAATTTTCTCCAGCTTCATCTTGGCCACACACTGGCTCAAACGCAGCTTGGACTTTTGCTGCTCGCAGGCGTCCGATGTTCCCTGACGCGCCAGCTTTTTCATCTCTTCTTCCATGTCCCGGATCTGCTCCAGGATCTGTGCCCGCTCCGCCTCCTCGCAGGGCTGTCCCCCCAGCATCACCAGAGTGGCACGCTCCGCCTTGGATCCCACGGTGGCTGCGGATACCTCCCGAGCCGCCCGGATGGTACCTCCAATAATAACGCCCCGTCCGGTGCGTACTCGCACGTCCCCATTGCTGTATACCTCACAGTTGATGATACAGTCGGCCTGGACGCTCTCCTGGGCGTACACATTGCAGTTCTCCAGATATTTGGCATAAATGCTCTTCTGTGCCCGCAGCACAGCCCTGCCCTGCCCCTGTACTCCGCTGGAGACGATGATATTTTCTCCCGCTTCCACGGTACATATCTCTACCGCGCCGTCGATCTGTACATTGCCGATGGCACAGATGGTTGCCCCGCTGCACAGGTCGCCGTGGATATGGACGTCGCCCAAAAACTTGATGCTTCGCTGGCAGGTCTCGCTGGTCTCATACAAATCCAGCACCGGACGCACCTGAAAGCTGTGGCCCGAGAAGCACAGATGTCCGTCCCGCTCCGCCAGCAGATAGGTCCCATCTTCCGATAAGCAGGTGTTGCGGCCCTGGGGTACCTCGGCCGGTTTCCCCTGGGGGGCCGGCACGCTCTTCCCTGTCACCGTGTGGCCAGGCATGCCAGCCGTGGGAGGAACAATCTCACAGATGATGTCCCCCTGATGGATCTCACGCACTAAGTTTAAGGTCTCATAGTCAGCCTGACCCAGTTCATTTACCTGAACCGTCTCCTCCAGCACCCGGGGATAGCGGTCCAGGATTTCACCATCCCGGCCCGGTACGGGTGCCTTTCCGAATGCGATGGGGAAAAGATAAAAATAGCGGTGGGGGCAGTCCGATATACTGCAGAGGGCATTCCAGTTGATTCCAAAGGTTATGCCCCGCCGAAGCAGCGCCTGGTGGAGCTGAGACGCACTGAGCTGGGCCCCCTGTCCAACGGGAGGAAGCAGAAACAGCCACGCCATCATCTCATTCAGCGCGGGAATCACGATTGCCATTTCATCCACATCAGCATGGGCCGCCAGCTGGCCTACCCGCACCTTCGCAATATGAGTCAGCAAAACTTGGATTCGTTTGGCTTCTCTGGCCGGATCACTCACCGGAAACGGCTGGCCGGTCTCCTCCGGCATCAGCCGCAGCTGCAGGCTTTGTCCCTGCGCCTCTTGGCCCGCCCAAATGGCCCACAGCTGACACAATACATGCTCCGGAGAGAATACAATCTCATATTTCGGATCCGAACCCCCGGACTCTTCTCCATCTCGCTCGAAGTTACCGGCAGAAGAATGATAGTCCTGTTCCTTCATCTGCCGCTCGCCTCCTTTACTGCCGCAGTTACAAACCCCTCCCAAAGCAGCTTTTGCTGCCTGGCAAACCAAACTCCCGCGTCACCGCAGGCCCTCTCTCCCTGCCAAAGCTGTTTGTGCTGCAGCAAAACACAACTTCGTGCGAATGCTTGGTTTAAAACGGCGAAGTTCTCTATTTATTATATATATCGACCAAACAGCTTGAAAATTAACCTGCTTTATCCCATGCGTAAAAATAATTTTCAAGTCGAATCCTGCCGCCGGCAAAAAAGAAACCGGAGCTGGGGCTCCGGTTTCTTTTTTGCCGTATTCTCTTACAGGGTCACAGCCCTGGCCAGAACCACTGCCATCTCCGCCCGGGACATAGTCCCCTTAGGGTTGAGCTGGTTCTTGTCGTTGCCAGAAAGCAACCCGTTTTTCACCAGCACGGACATGGGGCCTCTGGCGTAGGAGGCTACATTCTGCCAGTCGGAATAACCGTACAGGACGCTCTCATCCTGAGAACCGATACTCCAGCCGGTGGCCACCATAGCCTGATAGAGAATGGTCGCCGCCCCCTCCCTGGTGATGGCCTCGTTGGGATGGAAGCTGCCATCGGGATAGCCTGCCACGATACCCAGGGCATAGGCCTTCTGGACCGCACTGGCGTAGTAGGCATCCGCCGGCACATCCGGGAAACTCTGTCCCCCGGCTCCGGGGAAGGAAAAGGCTTGATCCAACATCACCAGGAAGCTGCCTCGAGTGATGGCTGCTTGCGGGGAATAAGTCCCGGCCCCGGTCCCGCTGACCACACCGTTCTCATAGAGGAAGTCCACTGCCGCCGCGGCCCAGCTGGCGCTGCCCATGTCAGAGAAGTAGCGGGAGGTGGTGTTGGGGGTAACCTGGATCCGCACCGTTCCCTGGTAGGTCTCCCCCTTGGAATCGGTGGCCGTATAACTCACAGAGACCGTCCCCTGGAAACCGACCCAGGGCACAAAGGAGATCTCAGACAAGCTGGGGGTGGAGGAGGGGTAGTACAGGGCGGTAGAACGCACCTGACTGCTGGCGGAGTGAATGCCGTTATAGCGGTAGTAGAGCCGCCCGCCGTACACCCGGTCCGCCCCGGTGAACTGCACCGAGGTGAGGCTCCCCTCGCCCCGCTGATTGCAGGCGGAGATAAAGTCCGCCGCCCGGAAGGTCACCGGGTTGTAGGCGGTCGTGTAGGTGATCCCGCCCACCTGGGGGGCAGGAGTGACGGTGATGGTCACGGTGCCCTCAAAGCTCTCCCCCTTGGTGTTCCAGCCGGTGAAGTCCACCGTGGCCGTACCGGTAAAAGAGCTGCTTCCCACAAAGGTCACATCGTCCAGCCGAGGGCTGGAGGAGCGGTAGTAGCTGCGGCTCTCAGAGACCTTGCTGTCGTAGCTGCTGGAGGAGTTGTACTTGTAATACAGCGTTCCCTGGGACGAGGAGGGCAGACTAAAGCGCACATAGTTCAGGCTGCTGCCGGTCAGGTCCAGAGACAGGTCATTAAAGTCACTGTCATCAAAGGTGACTGTCTTTCCCTGCACCATGGAGTACTTCACGTTTCCGCTGCTCTGGGTGGTAACGGAGATTCCCACTTGACCGGAGAAGCGGTTACCCTGGATATCCCAGGCGGTGAAGGGGATGGAGACGGTGCCGGCATAGTCGTCATCGGCCACAAAGGTAACCTTATCCAGGTAGGGGGAGGAGCTGCGGTAATAGTCTTTCTCCTCCGATACCAGAGAGCCGCCGCTGCTGGAGGTGTAGTCATAGTACAGCCTGCCCTGGGAGGTGGGGGGCAAGGTAAAGCGCACCCGGTCCAGGCTGTACCCCGTGAGGCTGCGGGACAGGTCGTTAAAATCTCTGTCGTCAAAGGTGACCCGGCCGCCCTGTCCCACGGTGTAGGTGACATCGCCAGTGGCAGTGGCCGCGCTGACCCGGATGGACACCCGGCCCCGGAAGGATGAGCCGTTGACGCTGTACCCGGTATAGGGAATGGTGACCGTGCCGGAGGTTCCGGCGGCAGGGAGGAAGTACACGTCCCCCAGGTTAGGAGTTCCGCTGTACTTATACTTGGTGTTTACCGCCACCGGGTTGCCGGGGTAGCTTTCGGAGAGGTAGTTCTCGTAAAGGGTACCCTTGCTGGCATCCGGGAGAGAGAAGGTGACGTAGCTGAGATCGTTGCCGGTCTGCTGGCGGCAGGCCTGAGCAAAGTCGGAAGCATCAAACTGCACCACATTGCCGTTGCCGGAGGAATAGGTCACGTCATCGGGTGCGTCTACGGTGACCTCGATGGTGCCCTGGAAGAACTCGGTGCCTGAAGCGTAGCCGGTATAGGAGATCACGGCAGTACCCTCAAAGTCGGACTTGGGGACAAAGGTAATATTGCTCAGGCCGCTCTGCCCGTTTCCAGGGCTGACATAGTAATTGGCCCCGGAGGCCACGCCGTCGCCGGTGTTTCCCTCAGAGACGTAGTTATAGTAGAGCGTGCCCTGCTTGGTGGGCACGGACAGGGCGCTGACGTAGTTGAGAGATTTTTTCAGTACCTTGTTGCTCTGGGTGTTCAGCTGATAGGTCAGCGAGGCAAACGAGAGCGGGGATCCAGTGGTGGCCGAGGTGCGGATCACATCGGCGGTAGCCTTTTCCACGGTGATTTTAATGGTGTCCGTATACGTCGTGCCATTGATTTTCGCGGTAATGGTGGCATCGCCCACACTGACCGGAAAGAGATAGCCCTGATCCACTTGAACCACATTTTCATCGCTGGAAGTCCAGGTAACGTTGTCTTTCAGGGAGTCGCCGTAGATCGTATATTTCAATGTATAGTTTTCCCCTACTCGGAGAGTCAGCTCCTCATCTTTCAGGACGATGCCCTGGACCTGAACAGTACAAGTTTTCTGGACCCCGTTGGCGGTCGCGGTAATCGTTGTCTCCCCGGCATTTTTCCCAGCAGTCACCGTCGCGGTAGTCGTGGACGTACCAGGAGTCACCGTTGCAATAGTCTCATCCTGGCTCTTCCACTCTACAGTTTGACTGGCAGTGGCAGGGGTAACCGTGGCATTGATCATACCAGACCCCATAGGAGGCAGTTCCAAAGTGGTAGGGTATAGAGTCAGTCCGTTTTGCTCCGCTGAATTTATTTTAACTTCACAAGTACCGGTTTCAGGAATTCCTTCTCCGTTCAGTGTCACAGAAATCTTGACCGTGAGAGGTTCTGTAATTGTAGTTTCCGCCGGCTTCAGTGCTTTTACGGTACAGGCAAGTACGTTAGAACTGTCCGGACTCAGTTGCACCTCACTGGTACGATCATTGGATACAGACCATTCAACATCGAGCGAGCATCCTTCAGGCAAGTCTTTGGTTGCGTTGTACTCTTTTCCGGAAATCGTCACCGTAGCCGTCAAGGTCTGAAAGTCTCCCACTTGCATGGTTACATTGGGAGGGGTAATGGACACCCCGGTCAGTGTGTAGGTGGGTTCAGGTCCGCCTTCATCCTCTGCGGCCAAGGCGGCAGGGGCCAGGGTAACAAGCATGGCTAAGGTAAGCAGAAGGGACAGCAGGCGGCTGCCCATGGTATGTTTCATCCCAAATTCCTCCTTTGGGTGGTCATAAGTAAGGGGGCGGGCAGGTTCTGCCCGCCCCCGTGGGGATTATTCATGGTTAAATATGCTTGGCGTTTCCTTACTGCGCTTATTGCTGAACAAATGCAATACCATTTTGGATGTTACCAATCGGGACACCACTTTGAAGCGTAAAGGATAGAATCTCACGGGTACTGTTACTGTTCTCGTCGCAGATATAACTGTTGTTGAACAGTACAAGCGTGGTATTAAGGGGGATATTTGTGAATGTCAGAGTTAGGGAAGTACTGGGTACCCGGACGTTTGTTTCACAGAAGAAGTTGTCAGGAAGGGAACTACTAATAATATCTGGCAGATTCACAGCTATTTTCTGGTCATCTGTATTTATACTATATTTCGTTTGCCAGATTTGCATAGGCTTCTGGTCTACGCCATTCTGATTGACCAGCTGATATACCGGCTCATCAAAGACAAAAGTCACTGTGCCACTATATAGATTCCCAGTGCTTGGCCGTGCATCTGTGTTGACACTTATAAGCTTTGGCGGCTCAGTATCCCGAATATGGATGCCAGCCACAGCTGCAAAGGACATCTCCGACCCCAGAGGGCTGACAGCAGTGGCAAGACAATAGTAGTATGTTGCGCCCTTCATATTGGCTGTAAAGTTTTGCTCCTTACTGTAGTTGTTAGCCTGGGTCAACTCAGTAGAGCCGCGGTTAGCAACGTCTACTCCCATAGAAGATACACCACTGATAAATTCCTCTACCGTAGTCCGAATCCCATCTCCAGCGAACTCGTCAAACACTGTATAACCCGTTTTATACGTGGTCAACAGTGCCCAAAGTACAGAAGTATTTGTATCGGTATCCAGCGTCTTTTTATAGTCTTCCCACTCCTTCTTCCTTGTTGAATCGACAACGCTCCCAAAATCAACTTTTAGGCTGCTGGGAATCTCATTGCTCGCCACCAGGGCATAATTTACATCCGCAGTAGAATCTGTTTTAAAATTCACTGAGGGGCTGAAATCAGTCAAAGTAAGCTTGGGTTTAGCCACATCAGTCGTCTCAAAGCGGTATGCCAGCACCCGAGAATAGGTCTGCGAGGTTCCCTGGAGGACAAAATAGGCAATGTACTTGGTCTGCTTATCCAGCCCCTCCACCAGCTTTGTTTCCACGCTGGAACCACAGGTTACCGAGCCATATTTGATCTTCTCGTTACGGTAGTTGCTGCTGGCATTGACAATATTCAAATAGTCCGGCTGCGTCAGAATCGCTGGATATGGGTCATCAGGATCGTTTATATCATCATCCAAACCGTTTTCAGGAAGATTTTCCCAATTCGTAATTCCCGCATCCGTATTATTATAAATATTATTCTTGTTATCTGTGGTACCAACATAACCTAATGGAGCCACCACATAGTACACCGTACCCGGCCGGTCCAGCATCAGGGACATGTTCACCGCCGAATCGCCTGCGTCAAGCTTGGGATATTCCCCTGCAAAGGTGGGGGCCACATTGTCAGTAAACTGCTTGCGCAGGGAGAAGTCGGAGGGCTGCCCAATGTTGGTCACGCCGGTTTTCAGCGCCTCATCCCAATTGTCTTGGGTCACTTCACCGGAGAGGAAGCTCAGATCGTTGTTGCTGCCAGCCACCACATTGACCTTCATGTTCAGCCGCTGGCTCCAAGTACTCCGATCGGACAGACCGGCCACCTTGGTGAAGGAGATGGCATATTCATAGTTTGTGCCTTCCTTCAGAATATTGAGCTGATCAAAGTCGGGATTGTTGCTATTTTGCAGGAAATGACGGGTCAGACTGACTCCCAGATAACCATTTGTGTTATCCGGCACGGGGATCTCCTTCTCGCCCAGCAGCTTCCAAGTCGTGGTGGAGCTTCCAACCTCCCGATAGAAAAGCTGCAGCGTAACGCTGGTATCAGACCAGATCAGCATATCCCAGTCAATGGAGTCATCCACCTTATCGGTGGACACCGGGCTCAGCCGCCAGCTCAGGTCAACCGGAATCGCATCCTTTGCTTCTAGTTCATGTTCCGTTCCCGCTTGATCGACATATTTCTCAATGGTATTTTCATTTCTTGCAGTCAAATTCACAACCGCAAACACCGTGGTGAATTGATCCAGCTTTTCGCGACCCATTACATTTACCGCACTGGAGGTATCTGCAATGGAGTCCGCCTGGATCTCGAAATAGTAGCTTGCGCCGCTCTTCAGGTTAATTCCCTTGCCGTTGGGGAAGGTCACAACGGTCTTGCCCTCCTCAGTGGTGATCACCGCATAGCGGTAATCGATGGTCCAGTCATCGGTGTTTTTATCGCTGCCGGTATAGCCCTCCAGCTTCTCCGTCTGACCGTCGGAAGACACCTGATAGAGGTAGATCGCCTTGCTCAAAGCCGCAGCCATCTTCTGGCGGGCACTCTCTTCCGCCGCACCCATGTTCGCCGCGTCGGTCACCTCTTTATAGAGGTCTACCAGCGGAGTGTAAGTGTCATTGGTCTGCACCGACTCGCTGAACACCAGGCGCACGTCGCTGTCCGGCAGGGGCCGGGTGGTATCAGTACCGTTGTACTTGGTAAACTCCTGGGTCACCGTGGGGGCATTGGAGTCCAGTGTGTGGATCTCAATCATGCCAATGGAGGCGGTGTAATTACCTGCCTTATCCTGGGCCACATAATAAAGGTCATAGGCCTTTTCGGCCTCCAGACCGCTGACGGTAAAGCTGACATCCTTGCCCTCAGTCATGCTGACCTTGCCGCTTTTCAGGGCGTTCATGCCAGCCGATACCTGCAGTTTGGCGGTGTCGCTGGTCCAATCCACATCGCCGCTCTGACCTGCCAGAGGCTTGGGATAAGTGGTCCCGTGCTCCACCACCACCCAGTACAGGGTGCCAGCCTCGTTCAGGTTGGCATACAGGCCCACCGAGGTCTTATCCACCTTATTAATAGTGGGCTCGGTATTGAACTTGGGCGGCGTGCCGTCCACAGTGGTAAAGCTTAGCTTTTTCACCGCAGAGCTCTGGCCGTTATCCACATCGGTGAGCCACAGGTACAGATCGTAGCTCTCCAGCTCCTCCAGGGGCACATTGTTTACGTCAAAGCTGTATGCGGTGTTCTTGATCACATCCGTGCTGCCAAAGCCCAGGTTGCCGCTGACCGCGTTGGCCTTGAAGTCATTGGCGGTGGGGGCGCTGGCTCCCTTGGGCAGAACAGCCCAATACAGGCGGCAGCTCTTGGTGGCCATGGTGGTCACCTGGGCGGAATTCTTGGTAACCTTGGAGAGATAGGGATATCCGGAGGCAAAGTCCGGCTTGGTGTTGTCCGGGGTGGTGAAGGAGATGACCTTCAGGGGGCTGCGGTTGTCCCGGGCGTCTACAAACACCGCAGAGAGATAGTAGGAGCCGTCGGAGGTCAGACCGCTGATGTTGGACGTGCCCTCCTTGCCAGAGCCGGTGAGAGAGACCGTACCGCTCTTGACCACCTTGGGGTTATAGGCGGAGGGGTTGACCAACTCGTCCGCCGTCACCGACCCGTCGGTCACCGCGGTCAGGGCCCAGTATACAGTCCCCTTCTTGTTGGCACTGAACACGGCGGTACCGCTGGTGGGGGCCAAATCCTTCATCTTGGGATAGCCAGCATACAGACGGGGGTCCGCAGAGGACTCCGCCGCCGCCGCGCTGTCCATTACCTCGCCGTTGATGTTGGCGGTGTTGCCCGGCCGGATGGTGATCTGGTCGGGAAGCATGCTCACAGTGCTGCCGTTGGAGTTGACGGTGAGCTTGCCGATATCGCCCCCGCCGGTCACGTCCACGCCGGTATCCAGGTTCACGTTGTCCACCCGGCTGCCCGCGGCAATATCCAGGGTGGAGCCCACCGCGTTTTCATCCACTGTGATGGTGTCGGCCTGGCCGCTGGCCAGAGATACCGAGGTGTTGGGCGCCTTGTTGATGACTTCCTTCACGTTGCCAGCCAGGGTGAGGGCCTCGTCCTCTTCCCCGTCCATAGTGATCTTGGCAATGCCGCAGCCGTCCACGGTGTTGTCCGCCAAATAGGCGCTGGTGCGGATATAGGCCTGATCGATCTTGCCGTCGCCCTCCACCTTCAGGGACAGGAGATGGTTATCCAAATTGTCCACCAGCAGCTCGGGCGCGGTGACGTTGCGCAGGATGATACTGTCCTCGCCGCCCTCACTGGTACCGCCGCCGCACACCACGATCTTGCCCAGCACGGTCACGTTCTCCAAGGTCACATGGCCCAGGTCCACACCCTCAGTGATGTACAGGTCGCCGCCGATGACGGTGTTGCGCAGGGTGGTGCCGGACTGGGTGATAGTCACATTGCCCCACACGCTGCCCAGGGTATAGTCCCCCGCCTCCATGAGGGGGGTACCCAGGGCGTTGACCAGGATAATGGCTGCCTGGCCCCGGGTCAGGTTGTCCTTGGGACCAAACCGGCCGTCGGGATAGCCGGAGATCAGGCCCTGCTGGGCCACAGAGGCAATATAGCCCCGGCTCCAGTTCTCCATGCTGCGGCTGTCGGTGAACATGGTGTTCTCACCCACCTGGGGCTGGAGCATCAGGATCCGGGCCAGAATCAGCGCAGCCTGCTCCCGGGTGACGTTGTCATTGGGGGAAAAGGTGGTTGCGGAGGTACCGGCAATGTAGCCCACGTTGTAGGCAATGCCCACATCCTCCGCGTACCAGGAGTTCTCCGGCACATCCCGGAAGGGGGTGGGGCCGGTCTTGTCATAGCCGAACGCCCGGTTGACCATAGTGGAAAACTCCGCCCGGGTAATATAATTATCTTCGTTCAGGTTGCCTTCCAGGTCTCCCCGCATGACGCCCCACTCCACGACCTTGTCCAGGTAGGGCTGCATGTAGGAGGCGGCGCTGGCCGCCGCAGTCATAGCTACGGCCAGGATCACGACCAGCAGAGCGGTACCTGCCCGGCCCGCCAGCCGCTTCATCCATTTCATCCACCCTGTCATGTTTATTTCGTCCTTTCAAAACCAAATTTTAAACCTATTATCCGGTATCAGGCTTGATTTCCTTTGATCTGCAGACTGAACACCGCCTCACGGACCATGCTCTCCGCCTCACGCAACAGAGAGGAGAACCGGGCTGCGTACAGGTAGTCCTCCCCCGGTTTGGAGTAGCAGCGCAGGATCTCCATATCCAGCAGCAGCGGCTGGGAGGTCACGGGAATAACCGTCTGCACTGCCTCCCCGATCTCCAGGGGCCGGGGGCAGTAGAAAGCCAGACCGCCGCAGCTCAAATCCTTGCTGATGATGGGGACCCGCCCCTTCCAGCTTCCTGATCTGGGGTAGAGGTAGCTGACAAAGCGCACCGGAATGCGCAGGTTTCTCCGCAGAGACTGCTCCAGGCGGCGCAGGGGCTCCAGCACGATCACGTTGCCCTCCCGCTGGACGATCCGCGCCTCCAGGGCCGGCACGGCGTCCGAGTTACCCACCAGGCGGAGATTGGTGTGCTTGGCCACCTCTTCCAGGTCGCCATCATCAATTACCATCCGCCACTTGGCCCCCTTGGGGTCGTAGTCCGAGACGCCGTGGGCTACGGCGTTTCCCCGGCTGTCCAGGATCAAATATTTATAGGCCATACGCTCTCCTCCCTTGGATTATGGCTCCGGCTTTTGCTCCAGGGCCTCCCGGTCCCGGCGGAATTTTTCCGGATCCTTGGGATCAAAATTCAAAAAATAGAGGTAAATATCCACCACCGCGTGGTACAGCTCCTCCGGGATCTCCCGGCCCAGTTCCATCTGGGTCAGGACGGTGGCCAGGGAGGAGTCCTCGTAGACAGGCACCCCGCTGTCCTCGGCCACCTCTACGATCTTCTCGGCCAGATGACCCATGCCGGATGCCACGATGATGGGAGCTCCGTCCTCCGGACGGTATTGCAGGGCTGCCGCCCGCTGGGATTCAGACTTTGACATTGACGCCCCGCTTCCCTTCAAACAGATTTGGGAACACCTGGGTGAGTGCCAGAGGGTTCTCCAGCTTGGTCACCTGGATGTTCTTGCCCTTGAGCTGATGCCGCTCCAAAATGGTCCCCATATCCCGGGCGATGGAGGTGCTGTTCACCGACACCGCGTCCGGTCCGTAGATATGCAGCTCCACCTGGTCCTGGCGGGCCGCCAGGGTAATCTCCAAAAAGCCCAGAGACTCCAGGTCCAGCTTGAACAAAAACTGCACCTTGTCCCCCGAGGGGTTCTCCTTGCTGGGCTCCTCCTCCGCGTCCGGGTCCACCCACAGCTCAGAGTACATCATCTTGCCGTTCCACTCCACCGGGAGGATCATGTGGTTGAGGGGCATATACACGCTCTCATGCACCAGCAGAGAGCGTACGATCTCTGCAAAGGCCTCCTTGGCGTCGCTGCCGTAGGCCCCCTTCAGGGCCTGGCTGGCGGCGTGGGCCAGCCCGTTGGCAAAGGAGCTGTCCGAGGCCCGGGTGAACTGATTGTCCTGAAGCAGCTTCAAAATGGCGCTGTCGTCCAGCTTGTTGAGACCGGACAGCATCTCACTGTACCCCTGCATCTGACGAAATGCCATCAGCAGCGGCTCCTGAGCTCCGTTTTCGTACCGGGCGGTGTTCAGCACCAGCAGGTTCAGCAGGGCCCGCAGGGGTCCCAGGTCGTGAGCCCGCTCCACATACCGGCCCAAATAGGGGATGATCTGCTGCTGGAGCAGAGCCAGATTTTCTCCCCTGGCCCCCGCCTGCAGACCGTTCTCCAGCTGGGCGGTCATCTGCTCCAGCTGTCCCCGCCAGCTCTGAGGCAGGTAGTCCGGCATCTGTTTGAGCAGGCTGAGCATATTTTTTCCAATGTGGCCGGTGGCGGAAAAGTCGCTGTACCGCCGGGCAAACTCCAAAACCGCCTGTTTTGCCTGGTCGCTGCTGAGCTGCCCGTAGGCCTGACGCAGCAAAGAAAACAGTGCCCCGGAAAAGCGGTTGCCCCCCTGGACCTGCTCCATAAACATCTTTTGAAAGCCTTCCTCATCCAGCTGCAGCATTCGCAGCAGCTGGGACATCTCCTGGGCCACTCCCGCTTGCAGGCCGGGGGTGACGATCATCCCCCGCATGATGAGGATGGTCTTGGCCAGGGCCTGGGTGAGCTCCGGAGTCTGCCGCAGCTGCTCCAGGAAGGTCTGTAAATTGGAATCGTAACGCAGCACTTCCGACTGCAGGGCGTCGTTGGCCCCCTGCTGGTCAGTGCGGCTGTCCGCCCGGCCCACTCGGGTGGGGTCGGGAACATTCTGGACCTGAGTCTCACCGGCCCGGGATGGGGTCAGTGGGGTACGGTTGCTGCTGGCACTGTCATAGCCGGGGACGCGGTTGGTCGCGCCCAAAAGATCTGCCATATATGCTCCACCTCTTGCTTACTGAGCGAAGGGACCGGGCAAATCCGCCCGCGTCCCGGGATAATTTCAGAATAGCTCTTAATTTTCAGGGTATTTCAGTCGATAAACAGATATGAAGTCCAACGCCAAGGAAGGAGCGTGCCGCTTATGAGCGCCGGCAGCGATAGTATTTTAGATGCCTTTTTATACGAGACCAATACCCTGCTTGAACAGCTGGACAGCATCGTGCTGACTGCGGAACAGCAGGACAGTTTTTCTCAGGAGGACATCAACACCATCTTCCGAATCATGCACACGATCAAGGGCTCTTCAGCCATGATGGAGTATAACTCCCTGATGACCATTGCCCATCGGGCGGAGGATCTGTTTGCCATTATCCGGGATAAAACCATGGACGTGGTTCCAGAAGAACTTCGGCCTGAGCTGTTTGATCTTCTGTTTCAGACCATCGATTTTTTCCGTCAGGAGCTGGAACACATTGAAAATGAGCAGCCCCTTACTGAAGATATCGACACTCTGCTGCAAAAAGTTAATAGATTAATCGACCAAATTCATTCCGGCGGCCAGGCTCAGCCCGAGCAGGCTCCCGCCGCCGCAGCCGCCGCTCCTGCCCCGGACGCTGCGGCTCCTTCCATCGTCACCCGGGCCGGATTCCCCTATGTGCTTCAGATCTTCTTTGACGAGGGTTGCGGCATGGAAAATCTCCGGGCCTACATGCTGGTCTCCTCGGTGAAAGACCTGTGCGCCGAGGGTGATTTTACCTATGAGCCCCAGGGCGTAGACTCCGATCCCGCCACCGCCGACCAGATTGTGGAATCGGGCTTCCTGCTCTTCTTCCGCAACCAGGCCGACCGGGATGCCGCCGTTCACGCCGTCACCGCCTCTGGCTCGGTGCGCTCCTACCAGGCCATTGACCAGCCCGCGCCAGAACCCCAGCCGGCAGCGGAACCCGCTCCTGCTCCCGCCGCCAAGGAAGCGGCTCCGGCGGCGGAGAAAGCTCCGGCGCCTCAGAGTGCGCCTGCCAAGGCTCCCGCCGCCAGCGCCCCCAAAAAGGCCGCTCCTCAGAAGGCCGAGGGAACGCACCACCACAAGGAGAGCCTCATCAGCGTCAACCTTGACAAGCTGGATCACCTGGCAGCGGTGGTGGGCGAGATCGTCATCACCGAGTCCATGGTCACCGCCTCCCCTGAGCTCAAGGGGCTCAAGCTGGATGCCTTCACCAAGTCCGCCCGGCAGCTGCGCAAGCTCACCGATGAGCTGCAGGACGTGTCTATGTCCCTGCGCATGGTCCCCGTCTCCGGCACCTTCCAGAAGATGAACCGGATCGTCCGGGATATGTGCAAAAAGCTGGGCAAGCAGGCCCGCCTGGTGCTGGAGGGGGAGGACACCGAGGTGGACAAGACCATCGTGGACAGCATCGGCGACCCCATCATGCACATTGTGCGTAACTCGATGGACCACGGCATTGAAGAGACGGCCCAGCAGCGCATTGATGCGGGCAAGGACCCCGTGGGCACAATCATCCTCTCCGCCCGGCACACCGGCAGCGAAGTCATTATTGAAATTAAGGACGACGGCCAGGGCGTCAACTACGATGGGGTGCTCAATAAGGCCATCCGCAACGGCTTGGCCCAGCCCGATGTGGAGTATTCCCACAAGGACATTCTTAATTTCCTCATGGCCCCCGGCTTCTCCACCAACACCGAGGTCACCGAGTACTCCGGCCGCGGCGTGGGCATGGACGTGGTGAAGCGGAACGTGGAGGAGGTTGGCGGTACCGTCTTCATTACCAGCGAGCCTGGCAAGGGCATGACCACCACCTTGAAGATCCCCCTGACCATGGCTATCATGGACGGCATGGAGGTCTCGGTGGGCGGCTCCATCTTTACCATCCCCATCCACAACATCCGCCAGTCCTTTAAAATCTCCGACAGCGACCTCATTCGGGATGCCACAGGAGGCGAGATGTTCAAGTGCATGGGCAACTTCTACCCTGTTATCCGCATGAAGGACCTCTATCAGATGGACTCCGGTGTCAGCAATATCGAGGACGGCATCCTCATCTGGGTGGATGCGGGGGAGCACTCCTACTGCCTGTTTGTGGATGAACTGCTGGGCGAACAGCAGGTGGTGGTCAAACCCCTGCCCTCCTACCTCAACCGCTTCAATATCAAGTCCAGCGGCATCTCGGGCTGCACCATCCTGGGCGACGGCAACATCAGCATCATCCTGGACGTGTCCAATCTGTGCACCTATGCCCAGTAAAGGAGAGGATAGAAGATGAATCAAGAGGAAGTTTTGCTCCCTACCGACCAGCTGGAGGACGGAGCGGTCACTGTTCAGACGGAAAAATACCTGCTGTTTATGTCGGGGGATCTGCTCTTCGGCGTCCCGGCGGAGTCGGTAGCTGAGATCATTACCGGCCACACCATCACCAAACTGCCCCTGGTACCCGGCTATATTCGAGGGATCATCAACCTGCGCGGCCAGATCATCCCCATTGTGGACATTCGCCGCCTGCTCAACCACGGGGACTGTGAAAGCGACTGCATGATGATCCTGCGCTCCGATGACACCCAGGTGGGCATTCTGGTGGATCAAGTACAGAAAATGGTGGACATCGATGTGTCCACCCTGCTGCCCGTTCCCCCCCAGAGCTCCAACGAGCTGGTGTGCGGCATGTGTTCTCTGGAGGACGGTCAGACCATGCTGTCCTTTGACTGCGCCCACCTGATGGAGCACTCCTAAGGGAGGCAAGTATCCATGGATATGATATTTCACGATCTGGCCATCTCGGATGCCGATTTCCAGCAGTTGGTCCAGTTCATCCACAAAAACTACGGCATCGACCTGAGCAAAAAGCGTCAGCTTATTACCAGCCGGCTCTCCCACTCCCTGAAAGCCAAGGGGTACAAGGATTTCCGGTCCTTTCTGGACCACTTGTTTACCAGCAAGGACCCCCAGGATCTGGAGCTGGTGCTCAACAAGCTGACCACCAATTACACCTATTTTCTGCGGGAAAAGGATCACTTTACCTTTTTCCAGAACACCATTCTGCCGGAGTTGGAAAAGCGCCACAGCAAGGATAAGGTGCTGTCTATCTGGAGCGCCGGCTGCTCCAGCGGGGAGGAGCCCTACACCCTGTCCATCTATCTCAAGGAGTACTTCGGCTCTCAGGCCAGCCAGTGGGACACCCGCGTTCTGGCCACTGACATCTCCCAGCAGGCCATGGCCAAGGCCAAGGCCGGGGTGTATCAGCCCCCGGCGGATATGCCCAACGAGTGGCTCAAACGCTACTTTATTCCCAGCAAGACTCATCCGGGAGAGTACACCGTGGCTCCGGCCATTCGGAACAATGTGATCTTCCGCACCTTTAACCTTATGAGTCCCATTCAGTTCCGGCTGAAATTCGATGTGATTTTCTGCCGCAACGTAATGATATATTTTGATCAGAGCACGCGGGACGCGCTGGTACAGCGTTTTTACAACGCCATGAATCCCAACGCTTACCTGTTCATCAGCCATTCAGAATCTCTGGGGCAAACCCCTCTGTTTCAAATGGTGGCCCCTGCCGTCTATCGCAAGAACAGCGCGCCTGCCCGCTCTTAGGAAGGAGCAGACAACCGTATGATACCCTCTCAGCATAAAATCCGAGTGCTGGTTGTGGACGATTCCGCGGTAGCCCGGGCTTTTCTTATAAAAGGACTTTCCGCCTATCCCAATATCGAGGTGGTGGGCTATGCTATCAACGCTCTGGACGCCAAGGCCAAAATCACCCGACTCAATCCGGACGTGATGACCCTGGATGTGGAAATGCCGGGCACCAACGGCATTGACTTTCTCAAGCAGCTGCTGCCGGAACATCCCCTGCCGGTCATTTTGGTCTCCAGCTTGAACCTGCGGGTCTTTGACGCCCTGGCTGCCGGAGCGGTAGACTTTGTACGCAAACCAGACGGGGTAGAGAGCCGGGAGGCTTTCCTCCGGGCACTGTCTCAGAAGATCGTGGTGGCCTCCCGAGCCAAGGTGGCCCCCTGCCCCCGCACTGCCGCCAAACAGTCTGCCGCGGTGGTCCCTGCCGCCGCTTTGGGCCGGGGCAGCGGTCTTGTTGATCTGGATCGCACTATTATCGGCCTGGGTGCTTCTACCGGCGGCACCGAGGCCACTTTAGAGGTTCTGAAGCGCCTGCCTGCCGATATCCCTGGTATGGTCATTGTCCAGCACATGCCCAAGGGCTTTACCGGTATGTATGCCCAGCGGCTCAACAAACTGTGCGCCATGGAAGTGCGGGAGGCCAAAAACGGCGACGAGATCCACCGTGGCCTGGCCCTCATTGCCCCCGCCGACCTTCAGGCCCGGGTGGTGCGGATGGGCTCCCGATATACTTTGGCCTGTCAGCCGGGTGATAAGGTCAGCGGCCACCGCCCCTCGGTGGATGCCTTATTCACCTCTATGGCCTCTCAAATCAAGTGCCACATGGTGGGCATCATTATGACCGGCATGGGCCGGGACGGCGCCAGCGGTCTTTTGGCCATGCGCAAGGCGGGAGCCTACACCATCGGCCAGGATAAGGACTCCTCCGTAGTCTATGGCATGCCCGGCGTGGCTCAGGATATCGGAGCCGTGATGATTCAGGCCTCCTGCGAAAACATTGCCGCCGTGCTGATGCAGCACTTAAAAACTGGAAAATAATATAGAAACGTCCTCTGAAATTACAGCTACGCTATTGTAAATTCAGAGGACGTTTTATTTTTCAAAAATCCAATTTAGTTCCAATATGACTGGCCGTAGTTACTTGCCCACCTGAACCTTTTTGCCATGAAAGTCACTTCTCACGCAGTAACATACACATCATATATCTTATTAACTTGATTTTGTCTATGCTTTTTCTTTCTCATGGATCCTTTTTGCGTAGAGTAAGTCATCCACGCTATCCACTTCTGTCCATTCGTAAGCTGAGATATCCATTGTATAGAGAGAAAAGTTTTCTTCAAAGATCATTTGTACCAGTGCATCCTCATACCAGGTTTTATATCTCCCGTCTTCCACCATCTCACATATCTTGGAGTGTAACTGTTTGGCCGATTCTTTATCCAGCTTCGTTACTCCAGCGTATTCCCCTGTATAATGAGTAAGTGCTTTACTCATTACAACGACTTTATCGTTTTCGACTTGTACATTATAATCCCCATCTTTAATGGAAGAATCCATCAAAACCATAGGTACGTCTGTATTTTTTATAACAATCTCCTGCATTAAATTCTTATCCATGACGATATCGCCATTCAAAATAGTTACTTCCCCTTGTAATAAAAACTCCTTCGCAAACCATAAAGATGCCAAGGAATTTGTTACCTCATAAAAGGGATTGTAGATCCACTGTACTCCAGAAACATATTTTTTTAAAAGTTGATGCTGAAAGCCGCAGACAATTGCAATCTTCGCCTCTGCATCTAAACTTTTTATCAGCCCGACCATTCGCTGCAGAATTGTAGTCCCATCATCCAAAGAAAACAGCGTTTTAGGATGCTTTAAGGTAATTGGATGCAGTCGGCTTCCAGTACCTGCAGCTAAAATAATGTAAACCATTCAAACACCTCTTCTTAAATGCCATTCACCATAACAACAGTCCCACACGTTTTAGCGTATTTTGCGGTGGAAACAGAAGATGAATTCCGGTTTGTTCTTCCACAGTTTTGATAACATTTACTCCTGTTGCTTCTAAGGGAACTCTTGCCAAATATGGGTTATTACATCTCTCTTTCCCACATCCCCCCTTACATAACTTACATGATCCTCCTAAAAAAGACAGGGCCATTGGATAATCATGGTCCCAAAGAAAACGTTCTAAATATAACAAAACCTGGTGCAGTTCATTTGTCGTTCGATTGCGAATATCTTGAAAATTATACTCATTAAATGGCAATTCAATTTTTACAAACGCGCCAAATTGAAACTCCTGCATCATCTTTTGATAATTTATATCTGGAATACGGGGAGGACACTTCCAATTCAAATTGTAGTTTTTACAATAAAAGCAGTTCATTCGCACTCGCTCTTCAAAGTAAAATCGTGATGGATCTGCATGAAACAGTTCAGCAGCAGGGTACTTTTTACTTGCTTCACGCTGTAATATTTCAATATTTACACTTGTCATCGGAAACAATATCCCCCATCAATGTTGATAATGGCCCCATTCATATAAGAATTCTTCAAAATTGACCATGCCATCTGTGCGATTTCTTCGGGTTGAGCAAAACGGTGAAGGGCTACTTTGTTTTCAATGGAACGCCGGATTTCCTGCGGCTTATCTCTCTGCCAATCAGTTTCTACAAAACCCGGTGCAATGCAATTTACCCTTACCTGGTTCTGTTCAAATTCTTTTACCAACGCGCGGGTCAAGTAGTGGATACCCGCCTTTGAAACCCCATAGGAAAGGGATGTAGCATGCGGATATTGTCCGAGGAGACTTCCTAAAAACAGAATACATCCGCCTGGTTGTATCCATTGCGCGCACCGCTGGGTTAGGAAAAGAGGCATTGTCAAATTAGTATTTATTACCCGCTCCCAGTCTTCCAATTGCAGTTGATCCAACGTTCCTCGGCAGGTAATACCAGCATTTAAAACCAAATAGTTCAGTTTGTGAAAGCGCTCTTGCAAATTGGTTTCCAAGTCCATGATACCTTCCATTGAAGAAAGATCGGCTGAAATAATCTGATAACGCCCAGAAAACCCGTTTTCCTCTAGTTCATGCGCCAATTGTTCAGCTTGCTTAGAATTTTCGCGGTAGTTAAATGCTACATCACAACCTTGACGCAGTAACTTAAGCCCAATGGCCCGTCCGATTCCGCGGGTGGAACCGGTCACAATGGCCGTTTTCATTTTTTTGCCCCCTTTTTCCCATCCAGCAACCAATCCAACTCTAATTTTACGGGATGCAGTGGTTTGTCCGGATGGACAGCATCTCCGTGAAAATCGCTGCCAGCCGTGATGCCCAAGTCATATTTACGGGCAAAAGCCAGATACTTTTGCACCATCGCAGGCGTGTGCTGGGGATAGTAACATTCCAAGCCATCCAGCCCTAGTTCTTTTAGATGGCAAAGGGTTTCTTCCAGCTGTTCGTCAGAAAATTCCAGCTGGCAGGGGTGTGCAAGAACCGCCTTGCCGCCGCCCTGATGAATGGCCTGTATACACATCCCAGCGCTGGCTTTTAAACGCTCAATGCGCTGATATTCAGGGGTGTCCAGATAGCGGTCAAAGGCCTCCCGGGTGTTTGCCACATACCCCTTCCGAACCATGACTTGGGCAAAATGGGGGCGACCGACAATCTGTCCCCCGGCCACAGCTCTTACCTCATCCAAAGAGAGTGCAATGCCTTTTTCTTTTAAAAATCCAATGATGCGCTCGTTGCGCTCATTTCGGTTGTTCAGCAGAGATTGGCACAGCTGCGCCAACTGCGGACAGTCTGCATGTAGACCTAACCCTAGGATGTGCATGTGGCGGTTTTCTTTGGCCGCCATTTCTACGCCCCGCAGCACCAGCAGGCCGTACTCCTGGCCTGCTTGGATGGCTTGTCCTACGCCGCCAATGGTGTCGTGGTCGGTAATCGCCAGGCACGTGATCCCAGCCTCCTTGGCCTGCCGGACCAAATCAGCCGGGGTGTACTGCCCATCTGAGGCAGTGCTATGGGTGTGAAGATCTGCTGCAAAAATCATGACCGAACCTCCTGGTCCAGGTTTGTCAAGCCGAATGCGTGCTCGATTTCCTCCACTAGTTCCAGCGGAGTATGCTCGCCATCATTCTGAATGACCAAGTCCGAGTGTTTCGGCTCATCAAAGGGCAGATCCACGCCCACTACATTTTTACCTGCGGAATACAACCCCTTCTGATTACGGGCCAGAAGTGTCTCTTTTTTCACCCGGATATAGATTTCCCGGTAATTTGGGATATTATCTCGGTTCCAAGCCCGCACTTCCTCAAACATGCAGATACTGCAGCAGACCACGTCAATATTTTGCTCTGCCAGCATCTTACACACGCGGAACACCCGCTTTGCTCCGTTCAGGCGGTCGGCCATAGAATAGCCAATGTTTTCGTTAAAGACCGGTCGTGTCTGGTCGCCGTCCAGCACAACTACATTGGGTTTGTGCTCTTTCAAGCGGCGGTAAAACAGACCGCCGATGGTAGTTTTCCCAGCGCCGGATAGGCCAGTAAAAAAATAAACCGTTCCTTGATCGTCCATAGGGTCTTTCTCCTTAGTGGTACAGGGGCTGTTCCAGCAGGTCCGGGTCCAGCTCCAACTTTTTCATGAATTGCAGGGGCTGACCCTGTTTGTTAACAAATTGCAGGTTCTTTAGCAGAATCTCTGTCACCTTCAAACGGTTTTTTTCATAACCCTCCAATTGACGTTCTGCCATCATCCAGTTTCCCTTGTCTTTTTCATAGACAGTGTCATCAGATAGAATCACCGCATTCTCTGAAGTGTTGTGATCCAGATAATTTTTTGCTGTTTCAACAATTAAATGATCTAAATGATGGAAGCCTTTCAACTTTTCTTTCACCCAATTCATATCCACATGTTCTCCGTTATAATAATGGAAGTCATAGCTGTATTCATGATAGACATCTCGCAGGAAATATTCCAGCAGGCAACGGTCAGCATCGTCCACATAGTCATCATAGGTCCGGTAGATGGGAGCCGGATCAAAGCCCAGAGCATTTCCCTTATAGGATTCCGGATTCAGTCCCGTTTTGCCGGAGCAGTAGGTCATACTCTCCGTATAGGGGATATCCAGAAATTTTGCCAGGGCGGTAAAGGTGGCCTTTGGGTTCAGCTTGCCGTCCTCAAACCGTACCAGCACACTGTCCCGGTACAGCCGCTCCTGCTTGTCCACCATGAAAGAGCGGTTTAGTAGTCGCTCAGTAAAGGCGTCTGCAACGATGGATTCCCAGTCTGATTCTTCAGCACTCGCTCCCATAAAGCGTACCGTGGCACCATAGCTGGTGGTGATGCGGCGCATAGGCGTAAAAGTTTTGATATACTTAAATTGTTTGAAAATGGGCGATTGGCTAATTTTCTCATATTGGTTGGAAGAAATTATTGCTTTGTCCTGGTTTTCATTGGTGCAAATATTGCAGCTGACATTGGCAAAATGGGGCTGGAAAAACAGGGCGGGAACGATGCGGCAATCATTTTGTATATGACTGTTTACCACATCGGTGTTCAAAAATGTTGCCACCAAGAAGTCCTTATCTGTGGGGTGCTGGAGGTGCACTAACTCTTGTGTAATCCGATCTGGCTCCTGGGCAAGTTGCTGGAGATTTTTTCGTTGTGCTTGCACCAACTCTGTCACCTGATCAAACATAAGGGATTCGTAGGCGAGAAGATTGGGATGACCGTAAAAAATTTCATTAAAGAAGTCGCCTCCGTTATGAGCCGACAGCTGGGTGTGCCAAATCAGCCGATTCACCTCCCGGATGCCAATGGGTTTGACCGGGTACTGGCTATAATCAATGCCGAAGCGTACCTTGAAGTCGATGGGATACTGGCTGATTTCTTCTTCCATGAGAAAAACTAGCTTTTTATCCTTTAGCAGCTGCACAAAGTCCAGGCAGGGGAGATAGCCGCAGAACTGGTTCCAATCCGTATAATGGAGATAAATGTGGTTCTCCCGACCCACCCACTCGCTTTTGCGCACGTTGTCGTTCAAATATTCCAGTTGATACTGGGAGTAAACATCCTTAGCCAGGATGGGATTTTCCAAATCTTCAAAGAAATAGCGGTCAATCACCGGGTCGTTAAAGTCCAAATACTTGCCAAAGCGGTTTTCCGCCTGAATAAAGGGAACAAAACCCTTATCGTCAAAGGGGAAGAAAAGAATGGGAAGCTCATTAAAATTAGGAAAGCTGTCCCGGAAAAAGTAGGGGTAGCGGGCCAGAGCACGGCAGTTTCTATCATACTGCTTGCGCTGCTTCTGCACATTGGGCAGATAAAAGGCCTGGAGCATCAGGTTCATAATTTCGTCCTGAAAATGCCCCTGGTTATAGAGAGAAACAAAAATGGTGAAGGGAAGTCTGTGATCCCATTTGGAGAAGAAGAGAAAGCTGGCGGCCTCCAGCTGTTCCATAGGCTCCAGCGTTTCTGTGTCCATTTTCTGTATGGCCAGATAATACCCCTTTTGGGCGTCTTCCTTCCGGCCTGCCTCCGCCAGCTTTCTGGCAACTTCAATGGTTCGCATGGCTTCCTCCTTCGGTTGAAAAAAGGGAGCCGGGGTGAACCCCAGCCCCCTTTTGGTATTGGGTGCGTAATTTATGTAACTTGTAAACAGCAGTGCTGTTGCAGCCGCAATTCCAATTACTGGAGCAGCTGGAGGACGCCCTGAGGCACCTGGTTGGCCTGGGCCAGCATGGCCTGAGCGGACTGCACCAGGATGTTGTTCTTGGTGTAGGCCATCATCTCATCGGCTACATCGGTATCGCGGATGGTGGACTCGGCGTCCTGGATGTTCTCAGTCATGACGGACAGGTTGTTGATGGTGTGGTCCAGACGGTTCTGGGTGGCGCCCAGAGTACCACGGACAGAAGACACGGTGTTGATAGCGGCTTTAATGGTATCAACAGCGGCCTTCGCGCTGGTCTGGTCGCTGATCTTGATATCGTCCAGGCCCAGCTTGTCGGTGTGCATATCCTGGATCTCGACCTCCAGCTGGTTGTAGTCATCGCTGGTATCGCCGATCTGCAGAGTGAGCTTCTCGCCCTTCAAATCGGAAGTCGCCTGGGAGGTGGCCGCAAACTTGCTAGCACCAGCAACACCAGTCACACCAGATCCGCTGACAGAGGCCTTCTGCACCGCAGCCAGCAGGTCATCACTTGCGCTGGAGGTAGCCTTAGTAGCATTTTTCAGCAAATTCTGAATATCCTGGGCTGTGTAGCTCTTCTCAGCGTCCAGAGTGATAGTAACAGTGCCGTCCTTAGCCACAGTAGCCTTGGCAGTAGAACCATCTGCTAGAGTCACCTTTGTAGCCGCGCTGGATCGCACATCGACGGTCAGATCCACACCAGCCGCGGTGCCGGTAGCAGAACCAGAAATGGCAGCGGTCTTACCAAGGGTAACAGTGGTATCCATGGAGCCGTCCAGCAGGTTGATGCCATTGAAGTTGGAGCTGTCGGCAATGCGGTTGATCTCACTCTTCAGCTGATCGAACTCCTTCTGCAGGTTGTCACGGTCAGTGGCATCGTCGTAGGTGCCGTTGGCGGACTGGTCGGCCAGCTCCACCATACGGTTGAGCATGTCGTGGACCTCGGTCAGGGCGCCCTCGGCGGTCTGCACCAGGGAGATGCCGTCCTTGGCGTTCTTCTGAGCGGTCTCCAGGCCGGTGATCTGGGCACGCATCTTCTCGCTGATGGCCAGGCCAGCGGCGTCGTCGCCGGCGCGGTTGATCTTATAGCCGGAAGACAGCTTCTCCAGGTTCTTGCTCAGCGCGGAAGTGTTGTTGGAATAGTTGCGGTAGGCGTTCATAGCCATGATGTTGTGCTGAATACGCATAAAAAATTCCTCCTTGAAAGATTGGGTGGGGCAAGTTCCTTCTTGCCCGCGCGGTGTGTCCGTCCGCACCCGCAGGCCTTTCGGGGCATCGAAACACTGGTTAAGAGAACAGGGCCGCGGCCCTAAATCCCTTCACTGGTCTTTTCGGCCACTTTTCCAGAAAATTAAGCCCCGGAATAAATTTTTTTAAAAAATTTCCCCCGCCTGCCAAAAACGGCAGGCGGGGGAAGACATTTATTTCGATAGGGTGTGCCGTGGGGACTCCATCACCGTCTTGCAAGCCTGAATCACCTGGGCAATGACCTGGGACTCAAACTTGGCTCGGTACAGACTGAGCATGGGGGTGGCGGCCATATCGGCTAGCACTACATACTTGGGGGGCAGCTTGGTGAGGGCCAAAGCCCTGGCATCGGCCAGGCAGCGGGGACAGTCACACAGTCCAAACATTTTAACGTACCGTTCCAGCCGCTCGTCCACCAAAATCTCCATCACATTCATGCACACCGATCCGTCGGGAAGGCGGGTCTGCCGGGGGGCGAAGGGCACCTCCGGTTCGGGGGTGGGTTCCGGCTCAGGTTCCGGCTCAGGTTCTGGCTCTGCCTTGGGAGCCGCCATGTCCCGCAGCATCTGCTCAATCTCCTCCTGGCTCATTTTCCCTCCGCTGGAGATGGAGGCAGGTTCGGGGGCAGGGACGGGTTCAGGTTCCGGCTCAGGCTCCACCTTGGGAGCTGCCATGTCCCGCAGCATCTGCTCGATCTCCTCCTGGCTCATCTTTCCTCCGCCGGAGGTGGAGGAAGGTTCGGGAGCAGGGGCGGGTTCAGGTTCCGGCTCAGGCTCCGCTTTGGGAGCTGCCATGTCCCGCAGCATCTGCTCGATCTCCTCCTGGCTCATCTTTCCTCCGCCGGAGGTGGAGGAAGGTTCGGGAGCAGGGGCGGGTTCAGGTTCCGGCTCAGGCTCCGCTTTGGGAGCTGCCATGTCCCGCAGCATCTGCTCGATCTCCTCCTGGCTCATCTTTCCTCCGCCGGAGGTGGAGGAAAGTTCGGAGGCAGGGACGGGTTCAGGCTCTGGCTCCTCCTTCTCCGGGAAGGGGTCCAAGATGGCCTCTGGCTGGGGTTCCGACTCGGGCTCAGGCTTGGGCTGGGCCAGCTCCTCCTCCAGGGCCTGGGACAGGGCGTCCCGGATGGTCTCGGACAGGGCCTCGTTGTTGGTGCGGGCCACCTGCAGGATGGGGGCAGCCAGGCGCTCCCCCTCTCTCCGTGCTGGCGGCGGTGCAATCATCGTCTCGTCCGGGGCAGGCTCCGTCTGGGCAGGCTTTTTCCGGCTGCGAGTGTTTCTGCGCTTCTTGGGCGGCGTCTGAGTGGCCGCCTGCGTGCTCTGAGGCTTCTCCTCCACCTGAGGAGCAGACTGAGCAGCCTGCTGGGGCTCTGGCTGTGAAGCCTGGGGCGCAGGATCGGCCTGCGGGGGCTCTGGCTGAGCGGCCGGGGTGTGGCTCTCCTCCTGGCTGCCGCTGGAGAGCAGGCTGAGTACATGGTCGGTCTTACTGGTGCGGCTGTTCTTTCTGGATGCCATCAGCCCCGTCCTCCTCTCTCAACCCGGGGGAAACGGGGCCCCGCCACCTGGTCACACAGCTGCTCAAAATCCTTGGCTGGCTTGGAGGAGGGGGCATAGTCCACCACGCTCAGGCCGTGGGCCGGGGCCTCTGCCACCGACACGCTGCCCCGGATCTTAGCCTCAAACACAACCGTGTCCAGCTGCTGGGCAATCTGGGCCGCCAGCTCCAACACCTCCCGATTCAGGTTGAAGCGGGCGTTATACCGGTTGAGCAGGATGCCCAGCACCTGCAAATGGGAGTTGTAATACTCCTGCACGCTGTGGATGGTCTCCTTGATCTGAGATACCCCCAACAGGCTGAGCACCTCGGGGGCCATGGGAATGATCAGCTTGTCCACCGCCACGTAGGCATTGACAGTGAGCAGATTCAAAGCGGGGGGCGTGTCCACGATGATAAAGTCGTAGTCCTCCTCCACCTTGGACAGGGCTGTTTTGAGCATGAACTCTCGGCCGGGGCGGTTAAACTCCAGTTCCGCCCCCGCCAGCAGAATGTTGGAGGGCAGCAGATCGCAGGTCTCGGTATGGGAAATGGCCGCCTTGGGTTCCAGTTCTCCCCGAAAGACATCGTAAATGGTGGCACAGCGCTCAATATCCAGCCCCAGGCTGAACCCCAGGCTGCCCTGAGGGTCCAGATCCACCCCCAGCACTCGGGCACCCCGGTTGTGCAGGCTGGCCAGCAGAGCCGCCGACGTGGTCGTCTTGCCCACGCCGCCCTTCTGATTGGTGACGGCGATCATAAATGCGGACATAAAGATCCTCCGTTTCTATCGGTCCGGCGGAGAGCTTCTCCCGCATATTTCCATAAAATCCATAAAAAGAATCAGAAAAAACAGGAAAGAACACTTAATCTTTCGCCGCAGCGGACGATATATAATGATGAGAGAACATGCAGATACGTTCCTGGCCATTGTACTCAAAAGGCCATTTCTTGTCAACAAGACGCCTGCGGAGCACATATTCGCAGAAAGCTTGTCCTCTCACGCTTAACTCTGATAGAAAGGGAGTGTGAAATTATGGCATCCGTAAGCAGCCTGTCCAGCTCCAGCTCTTCCTCCAGTGTCTACGGAAACCGCACCTATAACATTATTTCTGGTTTGGCCAGCGGCATGGACACAGAAGAATTAATCTCCGGCATGGTGCAGAGCTATCAGCAAAAGATCCAGTCCCTCCAGCAAAAAAACACCAAGCTCCAGTGGCAGCAGGAGGCCATCCAAAGCATCTCCGACAAACTGGTGGAGTTTGACCGGAACTACTCCTCCTATGTCTATTCCGACACCAACCTGTTGAGCTCCAGCTTCTTCAATAACGCCGTAAATACCACCACCAATGGTACCTACGCCAATCTGGTCACTGCCTCCGGCAAGACCAGCAGCACGGTGATACTGAATGCGGTGCGCCAGCTGGCTACCGCTGCCCGATACAGCATCTCTGCCGATGATCTCAACGGTAATGTGTCCACCGACAAGGCCGGTAACACCACCATCACCGGCGACTCTATGAAGGTCAACAGTGACGATACCGTGACCGTGAGTAATCTGGCCGGTTCCATGACCTTCTCCTACGGCAACAAGACGGTCTCCATTGATTTAGGCCAGCGGGAGCTTTTTACGGACGACAGCGGCAACTTCAGCGCCGACGCGCTTGAGAAAGCCATAACAGAAAAGCTCAGCGAGCAGCAGATCTCCACCAGCGGCGGCTCCGGAAGCGCGGACCAGTATATTGGCGTGGATGTCAAAGATGATGGCAATGGCAACATCTCCATCTCCGTCTCTGATAAGAAAAACGCGGGCAACACGGTGAGCATCAGCGGTGCCACCGGGGATCTGGGCGAGTTGGTAGGCGATTTGGGCGATGGAAAAAGCGAGATCTCCCTGGGTGCTTCCAAGGATTTGACCAGCAATATCTCTCTGGGCGACTTTGTCGCCGGTCAGACCCTTACTGTCTCCATGGACGGCAAGAGCAAGACCATCAGCCTGGATAAGTTCAAGGATATCTCCAGCGTTTCTGACTTTGAAGCCACCCTTAACGAGGAACTGAAGAATGCCTTTGGCACAGTGACCGGAACCGACGGCAAAGTGGTGAACAAAGTCAGCGCTACATTTGATAAGGACGGTATTTCCTTCACCATGGACCCGTCTGTTAAAAACTCCACCTTCTCTGTGACCGCGTCCACCTCTGATGTGGGGGATGTGTTGGGCATCGGCTCTGGTCTGACCAGCTATCTGGACACCAACAAGACTTTGGGTGAGCTGAACCTGGGAAGCGGTTTTAATTGGGAAAATGGCACCATTGTCAAAGGCAGCGGCGATAAGGCCATCGAGCAGAAAGATGACGACGGTAACATTATCGGCTATGTGGATGCCGATGGCAACGCGGTCAATGCCAACAACGAACGTCTCGGCAAGGACGGCAAGGTACTGTACAGTTATGACCTCATCATCAACGATGTGAAAATCGGTTCCTATACCCGGGACACCGAGATGAACACCATTATTAATGCCATCAACAACAACACTGAGGCCGGGGTGAGTGTAACCTACTCTCAGACCTCTGGTCAGTTTGTGTTCACCGCTAAGGATACCGGCTCTGCCGGCCGGGTTGAGATTAAAACCGGCGGTCTTGGCGCGGTCCTCTTCGGCGCCACGGTGCAGGAGGCGGAAGACCCCGACAACCAAAACCCTGCCACTACCACCAAGACCGGCACCTACGAGGCTGGCAAGGACGCGCTTATCAATGTCACCATCAATGGCCAGAACATGGAGTTGGTCCGCTCCTCCAACACCGTGGACCTGGACGGCATGAAGGTCACCGTCAGCGGCACCTTTAATGAAAAAGCCACCTTGAGCCAGGACGGAAAAACCATGGTGAACAAGGAAACCGGTGCGGACGGCACGGAAAAAGAAACCGCGGTCGACACCGTTTCCTTTACCAGCAAGACCGATGCGGATACCATTGTGGACGCGGTGAAAAAGATGGTGGAGGACCTGAACACCATCATCAAAGAGGTCAAGAGCGCCTACTCCGACATGCCCTTGCAGCAGTCTGACGGCTCCTCCTATGAACCCCTCACCGACGAGGACATGGAGGACATGAGCGAGTCGGCCATTGAGAATTACGAGGAGAAGGCCAAAACCGGCATTCTCTTCATGGACAGCGATCTGTCCTCTCTGTATAACGACCTGCGCAGCGCCATCTCTGTCAGCGGATCGGACGGCGCTACCCTGCGCTCCATTGGTATCAGCACCTCCTACTCCGACGGTCTGACCACCCTCACCTTTGATGAGAAGACCTTCCGGGAGGCTCTGGAGAGCGACCCGGACAAGGTGCAGGAGGCCTTCACCAAGTCCAAGGAGAACGGCGCGGCTACTGACGGTCTGATGACCACTCTCAAGTCCATTACGGACCGCTACGCCTCCACTACCGGCGACACCAAGGGTATTCTCATTGAGAAGGCCGGCTCTAAGTACTCTCCCACCGCCGCTCTGGACAACACGATCCTCAACCAGATGAATGATGTGGAGGAGGAAATCTCCAAGTGGCAGGACAAGATGTCCAATCAAGTGGACTACTACACCAACAAATTCACTCAGCTGGAGCTGCTGATGAACCAGATGAACTCCCAGAGCTCGGCTCTGTCCGGCCTGCTGGGCGGCTAACGTCTGGAACGGAAAGGAACGCACCTTTTATGGATATGCGAGGTTACCAGCACTATCGGGAGGATTCCATCAATACGATGACCCCCGGCGAGCTGCTGCTGCTGGTCTATGACGAGCTGGTCAAACGTCTGACCCAGGCGGAGCTGGCTCTGGCAAAAGAGGACTATCCCACCTTTGAGTCGGCGGTAGACCACGCCGTCAAGATTATCCACTACCTGGACGACACGCTGGACCGACAGTACGAGATCAGCCAGCAGCTCACCCGCCTGTATGAGTATTTCTGCTACGAACTCAGCCGGGTAAAAAGCGGCCGAAACAAAACCGAACTGGAGCGGGTCAAGCGCATGGTCAGCGAGCTGCGGGAGAGTTTCCGCACCGCGGACAAAAATACCTCGACCCGATAAGGAGGCCGCCATGATCAGGGATCAGGATTACGCCGCCTCCACTGCAATCCAGCGCAAGATGTACACCTCCCTTAACGAGGTGGCCGAGCTCACCGATGAGCTGTCTCAGGCGGTGAGCCGGCAAGACCAGGTTTCGGTGCGGATGTTCCTCTCCATGCGTCTGGAGGAAATTCAGCGGCTCACCGGCTACCAGGCCATGCTCAACCGGCAGTGCGCGCAGCTTCCGCCGGAGGACGCCAAACTGCTCACTCAGCTCAATTCCGGCCGCTTTTCCGGTGATGCCCCCACCCCCGCCGCGCAGGCCCTGCTCCAGCAGGCCCAGCGCAACCGGACGGTTCTGGCGCGGGTTCGCCGGGCAGATCAGGCGGTAAGCAGCCGCTTGGGCGGCTCCCATTCCTTTTACAGCAAGAAAGGGAAATAGCGCAAAAACGCCCCCTGCCGACCGAACATCGACAGGGGGCACTCCCCGTTTCATCCGCCGCCCAGGGCAGCAAAGCACCAAAGAGGTGCGCCGTCGGTGCGGCTGGCGGACAATTCATCCAAAATAAGCTGGGGCTCCCACAGGGCCAGGCTGCGTTCCCGGCTGTTGGGGTCGGCCACCAGCACCTGTCCGGTGAGGGTCGCCCCCCGGAGCACGATAAAGTGCCCGCCGGTGGTAAAGTGCCCGGGTCCCATCAGGGCCACCATCAGCTGACCGGAAGCCAGACGCTGGCACAGTTCCCCGGCGGAGATTTCCCCGCAGGGCTGAGCGGTCAGCCCGAAGTACCGGGCCATTCCCTCCACCACGGACAGATAGGAGCCGCTGCCCGGAGCACAGTAGCCCTGCTGGGCAGCAAGCTGTGCCATCCTGGCCGGGTCCACTACCTGGCCGCTCAAGGTGGAGACCACCATGGACATGGCGGTGGGGCCGCAGCCAAAGCCCTTGACAAGATCCGGGCCGAAGGCCGCACTGGCCCAAGGCTCTTCGCCCTGGTTGAAGTAGGCCAGCTCCACCACTCCGCCGGTGAGCACCTCCTGCCCCAGGTGGGAGGAGAATCGGGTGATTTCCGGGTCCTGGAGCAGACTTTCCGGGTCCTCCTGGGGCTCCTGGATCTCCTGGCTGACCAGGGCGGCCTGCTGTTGCTGCTCCTGCTGCCGGCGGCTCTCCACGGCGCTTTGCACCTGCTGAGTCAGATTTTGTCCCCGTGCCCACACCCCGTGGGCCAGCTGGACAGCAGGCTGGGTAATGCGCTGAAACAGGGCCGGTTCCATAACCCGGCACACTGCCAGCTCCACTCCGGCCACACATACCAGGGCCAGCAGGAGCACCCCCAGCACACGCCCGTATTTCTTTTTAGGCTTTTTTTCCCCACTCAACCTTCTCATGCCACCTTTTCGTGTCGTGAACGTGATTATAGCAAATTTTTTCGTGGTTGTACACAAGGAGCAATGGATCTATGGCACTGATTTGTTTGGAAGGGGCCGGTAAGGACTACACCCAAGACGCGGAGCAGAGGGTGGTACACGCCATCCGCTCGGTGGATCTCACCATTGAGCAGGGGGAGTTCGTCTTTATCACCGGCAGCAGCGGCGCGGGAAAGAGCACCCTGCTGCAGCTCATCGCCTACGAGACCCAGCCCTCCCGGGGCACGGTCTGTCTGGATGGTGTCAACGTCAACCGCCTGTCCCAGCGCCAGCGCCAAAACCGGCGCCTGCGTTTTGGCTATGTCCCCCAGTTCCCCTCCCTCATCCGGAAGCGGACCATTCAGGAAAACCTGTCCACTGTCGCTCAGCTGGGGCGGGGCCGGGTCCACATGGCTCCCGATAAGCGGGTGCAGAAGGCGCTGAACATGGTGGGCATGGGCGATGCCGCCGACCACTATCCCGTGGAGCTGTCCATGGGGGAGTGCCGCCGGGTGGAGCTGGCCCGGGCCATCATCAACAATCCGGACATCTTAGTGCTGGATGAGCTCACTGCCAATCTGGACGAGGACACCGCCTGGGATATGTTCCTGTTCTTATCGGAACTGAACCACCACGGCGTCACCGTCATCATGGCATCCCATGCGAAAAAATTTGTCAACCTTATGCGCCGCCGGGTCATTACCCTGGTGGACGGGTCCATTCTGGGCGACGTACAGAAGGGCCGCTACGGCGACGTGGTCTAGGCCTTTGTTTCGCAGCATCCCGTCTGAATCTTCAGTCAGGATTTTATCATAGCAACCAAAAATGATAGCAATCGGGAGGAACCACACAATGAGAAACAAACGAGTCGGAACCAAAATGTTGATTTCCGTGGGCATCACGCTGCTGTTGTCCCTGGTGTTGATCATCCTTTCCATTCAGACCATCACCAGCACGCGCAGCAGCTACGATGATATCCTGGACGGTCAAGTCGATGTGACCAGCGCTGTACAGGAGAGTGAAATGCAGGTCAACTCCATCGCCCGCCAGCTGCGGGATATGGCTCTGTTTGGTTACAGCGCCTCCACCATGGACCAGATCGAGTCTTCCATCACTACCCTTGATAACACCATCAAGGAAATCCAAACCCACGATCTGGGCGCTGACATCAACAGCCTGTCCAACGAGTACATCCAGGCGATTCAGGATTGGGAGTCCGTTTTTGCAGACATCTCCCAGGCCCTTCAGACCGGCAACTCTGCCCAGGCCAATCAGCTGATCCAGAACCAGTGCTCTCCCAAGCTCAATCAGGCGGTTTCCACCGGTGAGTCCCTGATTGCCCAGCTGGATACCCAGAGCACCCAGCAGATTGATGCACTGCAAAGTCAGATCACCCGGGACATCGTCATTCTGATCGTGATTGTCGTGATCAGCTTTGTTGTGGGCCTGTCCCTGAACGTATACGTGGTGCGCTCCATCGTGGTTCCCCTGCACAAGGCCGAGGAATCCGTGGTGGCTTTCAGCCAGGGCGATCTGTCCTATGTCCTGGACTATGAATCCAAGGACGAGATCGGCGGTATCTGCAACGCCGTGCGTACCTCCCAGCAGGTGCTGCACAACGCCATCGAGGACATCGTCTCTGTGACCAAGCATCTGGCCGACGGCGATCTGTCCTGCTCTGTCAGCCAGAACTACCCCGGTGAGCTCTCTCCCATCAAGGAGAACATTGAGTACCTGCTGGAGCAGCTGAATGACACCATGGGCAGCATCCTGCAGGCCGCCGATCAGGTAGCCGCCGGCGCCGACCAGGTGTCCACCGGCTCCCAGGCCCTGGCCCAGGGCTCCACAGAGCAGGCCAGCGCCGTAGAGGAGCTGTCCGCCACCATCAATGACCTGGAGCACTCCGCCCAGGAGAACCGCAAGACCGCTCAGACCGCCAAGGAGAAGGCCGATCAGGCCGCCGACCAAGTGCGGATCAGCAACGATCGCATGCAGGAGATGCGCAAAGCTATGGGCGAGATCCTGGCCGGTCAGAAGGACATTGGCAAGATCATCGAGACCATTGAGAATATCGCTTTCCAGACCAACATTCTGGCCCTCAACGCCGCCGTGGAGGCCGCCCGGGCCGGCAGCGCCGGCAAGGGCTTTGCCGTAGTGGCCGACGAGGTGCGCAACCTGGCCTCCAAGTCTGACCACGCCGCCAAGCAGACCAAGAAGCTCATCGAGTCCTCCCTGTCCGCTGTGGAGCACGGCGACGCGCTGGTGGAGGATGTGGATGCGAACATGCAGAAGACGGTGGAGTGCGCTGGCGCTGCCATCGAGTATATGGATAAGCTGGCCGAGAACACCATCTCCGAGGCCGAGGCCATTGAGCAGCTCACCGTGGGCGTGGATCAGATCTCCAGCGTGGTGCAGACCAACTCCGCCACCAGCGAGGAGTCCGCTGCCGCCAGCGAGGAGCTGTCCTCTCAGGCCGTTATGATGAAGCAGATGGTCCAGCGGTTCCGCCTGAAGGGAGTCTCCGGCTTCTCCTACGAGCCCGACCACACCGACGCTGCCCCTTCCGTGCCCGCAATGAGCACCTCGGCGGATGAGAATCGCTTCAGCAAGTATTAAGTTCGGGCAAAGCGCCCGGTTTTCAGGAAAGGAGTTGGCTATCTGATGTCAGATACCACACGGCCCCCAACAGCACAAAGCCAGGACCTGATCTACGCGCTGGACATTGGAACCCGGAGCGTCATCGGACTGCTGGCCAAAACGGTGGAGGACAAGGTTCAGGTTCTGGCGATGGAAAAGCTTCTCCATACTCACCGGGCGATGATGGACGGGCAGATTGAAGACATTGCCCAGGTGGCCGCCGCGGTACGCACCGTTACCGACCGTCTGGAACAGGACGCCGGCTGCAAGCTGGAGCGGGCCTGTGTAGCCGCCGCCGGGCGGGCTCTGCGCACCGAGCAGGGCCACGCCCTGCGGGAGCTGTCCGCCCCTGAGCCCATCACCGAGGCCCTGATTGCCCAGCTGGAGGCCGCCGCAGTGGCTGAGGCTGAGCAGGCTATCCGGGGGGAGGAGGCTGACTCCGGCCAGCAGCTTCTGCTGGTGGGCTACACCGCCATCCAGTACACGCTGGACGGCTACCCCCTCACCACCCTCTTGGGCCACACCGGCCGCCGGCTGGAGGCCCAGGTGGTGGCCACCTTCCTGCCCAGCGGCGTGGTGGACAGCCTGTACGCGGTGATGCGTCAGGCAGGCCTGGAGGTAGCCAGTCTCACCCTGGAACCCATTGCCGCCCTGAACGCCGCCATCCCCGCTGACCTGCGCCTGTTAAACCTGTGTCTGGTGGACATTGGGGCCGGCACATCGGATATTGCCGTATGCCGGGAGGGCAGCGTGGTGGGCTACACCATGGCCACGGTGGCCGGCGACGAGATCACCGAGGCCCTCATGAAGGAATATCTGGTAGACTACACCACCGCCGAGCGGATGAAGTCCCAGCTGGGCGAATCGGATACCCTGGCTTTTACTGACATTCTGGGACAGGAGCAGACCTGTACCTGTCAGCAGGCCCAGTCCGCCCTGGAACCTGCCGCCCAGCTGCTGGCCAAGGAGATTGCCCAGCGGGTGGTCAACCTGAACGGCTCCGCCCCCTCCGCCCTGTTTCTGGCTGGCGGCGGCAGCAAGCTGTCCGGCCTGCAGGAAAAGGTAGCCGACGCTCTGGGTATGGACCCCAGACGGGTGTCGGTGGCGGGCGGCCACTTTAAGACCTCCGCCTTCTCCGATGTCCTCTCCCTGGAGGACCCGGAGCTTACCACCCCCCTGGGCATTGCCGTGTCGGCTGGCCTGGGGCTCATCAACGACAGCTGCCAGGTTACCCTCAACGGCACCCGGGCCAAGCTCTTCCGCAGCGGCGATTTGTCCGCCATGGATCTGCTGATGATGAACGGGTATTCCTACTTTGATCTGCTGGGCAAAACGGGAAAGCCCCTGATCCTTCAGGTGGACGGCCGCCGAACCATTTACCACGGTCAGCCTGCCAAGCCAGCCCAGCTGCATATCAACGGCCAGGAGGCCCAGCCCTCCTCCCTGGTCCACGCCGGCGACGTGGTAGACTTTGTCCCCGCTCAGGCGGGGGCGGACTGCCGCCTCACCGCCGCCCAGCTGGCCAAGCGCCTGGACGCTCCGGCCATTCTGGTCAATGGTACCCGTCCCGATCCGGACCAGGAGGTTCCCTCCGGGGCCTTTGTGGTGGTGACCCGGGGCGACGAGCCCCCTGCCGCTCCGGCACCGGCTGCTCCGGCTGCTCCGGTCCCTCCGCCCCAGCCCCAACGGGCAGCCGCCATGTCCGTCTTTCTCAACGGTCAGCCCATCACCCTGCCCGCCAAGCCGGACGGTGCCCCCTACTACGTGATGGATCTGCTGGAACGTACCGGGATCGATTTTCAGCATCTTCAGCGGCCGGTGTCCCTGCGGCTCAACGGCGGGGAGTGCCTGTTCCAGCAGGTGCTCCAGGCTGGGGATCAGGTCAGCATTGGCTATGAGGACGAGGTGAACAATCCGTGAAGCAACTGATCAAGGCGGCGGCGCCCCTTCTGGCTGTGCTGCTGCTTACCGCCTGCGGCGGCTCCAAGGAGCCTCCTCAGGAGTATACTTTGGAGGAGGAGACCATGCCCTCCCTTACCGCGCTGGTCACCCTGGAAAATGTGCAGTTCGAAGAGACCACCGGCGAAGATAACGCGGTCACCTACGTTTATTCCGGTCTGTCTAACGGCGGTGAGATTGCCAAAGAGTACACCCAGGCCCTGGAATCGGACCAGCAGTGCACCATTGCTACCGACTCGGAGACCAGCGGCGCCCCGGACTTTACCGCCTCCTCCGGTCAGGCTTTGGCAGCCAAGGAACTGGAGGACAGTGAGCAGCTGTTCTTACTCACCATCCAGTGGGAGGAGACCTCCTGCTCCGTCACCCCATCCCTGGCAGATGCGGATGCCATGCCCCAGCCCCAGGAGGATCAGTCCATCACCCTGGACGAGGCCGCCGCATTGTTGGAAGCTATGTCTCCCTCTCAGCTGGGGCTAACCGGCAGCTCCATGTCCGAGTACCTGGTCTACCCTCAGGAAGGAACCGTCCTTCTGGATGACCAGCCCTGCCTGCTGCTGAACGTCTATGCCGCCACCGACCACCAGTACCGGGGCAGCTACCTGCTCACAGTCCCTGCTCTGCAGGTGTACAAGCTGGATCGGGCCACTGGAGAAGTCTCTCCCTTATCGTAAATCAAACTGCCGGTTTCCCGGCTGTTTTTTCCTACTTTTCTTCCATTCTGTGTGCTCTTAGGAGCAAGCGGAAGGAGCCGCGGCTATTGAATCCGCGGCTCCTTCCGTTTTTTTCATTTATTTCACATTTCCCCCTTTAACTTTTTGCCAGTTCTTGTCGATACTCATTATGGATATTACTATAACTCGCCATGAGCAATGGAGAGCAATGGGGGAGGAGAAATATCATTATGAAAAGCATTCGTCAAAAACTCCTGATCTGCTTTTTGGCTCTAGCTGGCATTGCCGCACTGGTCTGCGGCGGCGTGGGAATCTTCGCCAGCTATTCCAGCAGCCAAAGCATTCTGGAGCAAACGATGGCCGCCACCGCCTATGAGACAGCCCAGCGTGTCACCTATCAGCTGCGTTCCTATGAGAACGCGGTGGAGGCCCTGGGCATGGTCCCTAAGCTCAGCGATGCCACGGTCTCTGTGGCAGAGAAGCAATCTCTGCTGGATTCCTGGGTATCCCACTACGGCATGGCCCGGGGCAATGTGCTGTCTGCCAATGGCGTGAGCCTGTTTGACGGCAACAACTACTCTGACCGGGAATACTTCCAGCAGGCCATCCAGGGCAACACCTGGATTTCGACACCTACCATCAGCAAGATCACCGGTGAGCTGTCTATCATGGTAGCCGCCCCGCTGTGGCAGAACGGAATTCAGGGCAGTCAGATCGTGGGCGTGGTCTACTTCGTCCCCGACGAGGAATTCCTCAACGACATCATGTCCGCCATTAAGATCAGCGATAACGGCGGCGCCTACATGCTGGACAAGGACGGCAACACCATCGCCGACACCACCATGGACACCATCTGCAACCAGAACATTGAGCAGGAGGCTCAAAGCGATTCCAGCCTGAAAAGCCTGGCCTCTATGCACACCCAGATGCGTTCGGGCGAGAGCGGCTTTGGCTCCTACCGCATCGGCGGCGTGTCCAAGTACCTGGCCTATGCCCCTGTCTCCGGCACCGACGGCTGGAGCCTGGGCGTTACTGCTCCCGTGTCCGACTTCATGGGCAGCACCTACCGCAACATTGTGATCATCGCAGTGCTGGTGGCTGTGGTAGTGGTTCTGGCTGTGGTTATCTCCATCCGGATTGCCAACAGCTTGGGCAAGCCCATCCGGGAGTGCGCCCATCGCCTGCAGCTGCTGCAGGAGGGCGACCTCACCTCTCCTGTGCCGGAGTTCAACCGCAAGGATGAGATCGGCCTGCTCACCGATGCCACCAATCAGATCGTCCATGTCCTGCAGGGCATCATTGAGGACATAGGCTATCTGCTGGGAGAGATCTCCCAGGGCAATCTCAATGCCCGCTCGAAGAACCGTGAGCTCTATGTGGGCGACATGAGCGCGGTACTGTCTACCCTCCAGGAGTTGGAGCGCGGTCTGAGCGACACCATGTCTCAGATCAACACCGCCGCTGAGCAGGTCTCCTCTGGCGCTGAGCAGGTCTCCTCCGGCGCCCAGGCACTGGCACAGGGCGCTACCGAGCAGGCCAGCTCTGTCCAGGAGCTGGCGGCCACCATCAACGACATCAACACGACTGCCAGCGACAACACCATGGCAGCCCAGCAGGCCCAGGACAAGGCCAATCAGGCGGGGGCCCATGTGGCGGCCTGCAACGATAAGATGGGCGAGCTGAAGCAGGCCATGTCCGACATCTTCCAGGGCCATCAGGAGATCGGCCAGATCATTGCGGCCATTGAGAACATCGCCTTCCAGACCAACATTCTGGCCCTGAACGCCGCCGTGGAGGCCGCCCGGGCCGGCAGCGCCGGCAAGGGCTTTGCCGTGGTGGCCGACGAGGTACGCAGCCTGGCTTCCAAGTCCGACCAGGCCGCTAAGCAGACCAAGGAAATGATCGAGCACTCCATGAGCAACGTGGAGCGGGGCAACGTTCTCACCGACGAGGTGAGCCAGGCCCTGGATCAGACGGTGGAGCTGGCCAAGGATGCCGTGGGTCTTATGAACCAGGTGGCGGAAAATATCGTCACCGAGACCGACTCTATCCGCCAGGTCTCCGAGGGCACCGACCAGATCTCCAGCGTGGTGCAGACCAACTCCGCCACCGCCGAGGAGTCCGCCGCCGCCAGCGAAGAGCTGTCCGGCCAGTCCCAGCTGCTCAAGGAACTGGTGGCCCGCTTCACCCTGCGGGACGACACCACTTTCTTCCAGGACTAAATAAAGCAGCGGCAGAAACCACGATTCCGTGGCTTCTGCCGCTGTTTTTTTATTTTTATTTGCTGCCTTGCTCTTTGATGTAGCGGGCCAGACGCTTGTCTTCGGTGCGGATGTGGGAGACCAGCACCCCGATCACCTGATTGAGATCCCCCAGGGCCTTGATGCTGGGGCCGTCGATCAGCAGCTGCTGGGACTTATCCGCCAGCTGGCGGCGGTAGCCGTCATGGAAGGTCTTGTGGGCCTGATAGCCGGGGTACTTGTTCTTCACCTGCAGATTCTCTTCATCCCCGAAGTGCTTGACCACATAGTCACTTAAAAACTTTACCGTCTTCTGGATCTGGTCCCGCCCCTTGCCCTGAGAGCAGGCGTCCATCAGATCGTTGACCGCGGCAAACAGCTGGCGGTGCTCCGAGTCGATCAAGGCATTTCCAGTTACCAGATCCTGTGTTACTTCATAGCGCATAGGGATAACGCTCCTTTCTTTTCTGCGAAGGACTGATGCTCTTCGTTTGGTTGCTGATGTTGGAGATATTCTCTCTCCTTTCTTTATATCGTCCAAACCAGAAAAAACATAAGAAAGAATAAAATTTCTCTGTGGAATTTCCCCGCATTTTTCCGTCTGGCCCTTATTTTTCGGCCATATAGGCCGATATATAAAGTGAAAGACGTTTTCGCGCTGGGCCCTCGCGGCTGAACTTTGCAAAGGAACGTGAGAAGGAGGACTTGATATGTTACGGATCTATCCCGGCGGGAGCAGCCCCATCAGCAGCTCCTCCCTTTACAACCGAAAATCCGACCTCTCCACCCCTGTCTCCGCGGAGCAGCGGTACGATCAGATCCAGTTTTCTTCCCACCTGGACGAGACTGCCCGGCGCGTAAAGGAAACAGTGGGACGGCTGTCCCAGGAGATTCGCACCCAGGTGACCACCCAGGACGTGGAGCGGCTGCGCCAGCAGGTAGCTAACGGAGAGTATCAGCCCTCCTCCCGGGAGATCGCTGCCCGGATGCTGCTGCTGAGGGAGGACGATTGATTCATGGATATGCAGGCGTATTTTTCCTTTTTGTCGCAGCTGCGTCAGGCTTTAGACTCCCTGACCGCCCTGGAACAGGAGAAGATCCAGGCCGTTCAGGCAGGCGATCTGGAGACACTGGATGCATGCATGAAACGGGAGCAGGTCGCCACTCTGGACCTGCGGGGCCGGGAGCGCAAGCGCACCGAGCTTCTGCGTCAGCTAGGTCTGGAGCAGGTTTCTCTGCGGGATCTGCCCGCCCACTGTTCCCCCCAGGACCGGGGACAGGCGGCTGAGCTGAGTGAGCAGGTGCTGCGCAGCTACCAGGTGCTTTCCAGCGCCCAGCAGGCAGCCCGCACCCTGATGGAGTCCAATCTGCGCCACATCCAGCAGGAGCTGGACCGGCGGCAGCAGACCACGGAGGCCCCCGCCTCCAAGAAATCGCAGACCGACTTCCGAGTTTGAGAGGAGCACAGCAATGGGTACTTTTGGTTCGTTCACCACTGTTCGTCTGGGCATCTATTCCGCCCAGAAGGGCCTGGACGTGACTGGCAATAATATTACAAATATCAACACCGAGGGCTACACCCGCCAGCGGCTCAATCAGGTCAGCCTGATCCCCTCGGCGGTGGACCGCTATTCTTCCAGCTATAACACCCGGGTGGGTCAGGGCTCCATTATTGCCGGCGTCACCCAGCTTCGGGATCCCGGGCTGGACATCTCCTATCGAAAGGCCGCCTCCGACGTGGGCTCCGCCAACGCTAAGCTGGAGGGTCTCAATTCTCTGGCCAACATTCTGGACGAAGTGGGCAAGGGCGATTTGGAGCAGGACGACGGCGTGATTCTCAGCCAGCTTAACGACATCCGTGACCTTATCAGCCAGGCTATTGCCAGCGGCGGCTCCAGCACCTATAATGATTTGATCCGCTCCTCCGCCGAGTCACTGGCCACCCTGTTTAATTCCTATGCCGACAAGCTCACGAAACTGCAGGGCACTTATGAGACCAAGCTGAACCAGCAAATTGATGAGATCAACGACAAGCTTACCCAGATTCGGGACTTGAACCTGTCCATCCGGGATGCCGACCTGCGGGGCGATCCGGGTTTGGAACTGCGGGACCAGCGCAATCTGCTGCTGGATGAGCTCAGCGAATATATGGACATTGACGTAACGTACTCCATGGAGGATGTAGGCGCCAATACCCAGGTAGAGAAGCTCACCATTACCCTGGCCAGCGGTGTTGGGCACAAAGACCATGTTCTGGTGGATGGGCTGTACGCTACGACAGTCAGTGCGGGTGATGCAGCAAATGGATATCAAATTTCTATTTCTGACCTATTAGATGACAAAGGAAACGAAGATCCCAAAATTCAAGGAAATGGAACAGACTTAGCGGAAGGCGACCTATACGGTTCTCTCCAGTCCATCCGCGAAATTCTCACCGGCGAGGGACAATATGCCTCTCAGGCTGACATTGATAATAATAAGGACGCCGCCATCACCCGGGGCATCCCCTACTATCAAAAGGCTTTGGACTCCCTGGCCTATGAGTTTGCCACGGAGATGAACAAACTCAACAATGTCCTTGGTGCGGATGGAAAGTTGGTTGCCGGCGCCGGCAATCTGTTTAGCACAGGCAGCAACACGGATGATGCTACTGGCATTACTGCCAGCAATATTTCTGTGTCTTATTCCTGGGCCAACCAAAAAGTTTCCATTCAGACCTCTGCAGATCCCAACGCCCCCAGCGGCGACACCTCTCGCCTGTCGGAGTTTCTTGCCCTGTTTGACAAGAAGCTTGACTTTGAACCCAGCCATGTACAGGGTGACGCGGAGGGCGATGCCTTCAACGGCACCTTCGAGGAGATGCTGCTGAAGATCCAGTCCACTCTGGGCGAGGATCAGATGAGCACCGACGCGATTCTGAATAACTATACCGTAACCATAGGCGACCTGTATGTGGATCGGGAGGGTGTCACTGGTGTGGATCTGAACGATGAGGCCTCCAACCTGATGGTCTATCAAAAAGCGTATACTGCCGCCTGTCGCCTGATGACCACACTCAACGAAGCTTTGGACTCCCTGATCAACGGGACTCTGTAACGTGGCGCTTTCTATTTCGAGGTGAATGAACGATGATACGCGTAACTACCAACTCCACTCTTTATACTTATCAGAAAAATCTGCTGAAAACATCCAATCAGCTCTACTCGGCCATGAATTCTATGACCACCGGCCGGAATTTTGACAGCTACTCTGCTGATCCCGCCGCCGCCACCCGGGCCTTTCAGATCCACAGCTCTCTGAACGCCACCAACGCTCAGGCAGCCAACAACAAGACGGTGTACAACAAGTTCTCCACCGCCTGGGACATGGCTGATGATATGATCAATAATCTGACTCACGATCTGGGCGAAACACCTCTGCTCAGCGGTCTGAATAAGCCCAGCTGGAGCACCCTGAATACCCAGGGCGATATCATTCTCTCCGGCGCCGAGGCCATGGTGCAGAGCCTGAATGCCAAATACGATGGCAACTATATCTTTAACGGTGCGGACACAAAAAATCCCCCCTTTGCCATCGAGACAGATGGGGATAAGCACTACCTCACCTACCGCAACGTGCGAGTAGATGATGATCCCAAATCCACTTATTATACTTTGACGTACAAAGATGCCGACGGCAATACATTGAAAAACGCTGATGGCTCTGATATGACCAACGCTCAGGCTCTGGCCCTGTTCTCCAGTGGCTCTGAGCATCAGTATGTGGATATCGGCATTGGCTTTGAGGTGGATGATGACGGCAACGTGGTGGACTCCACTGCCTTTGACGCTGCCATTGACGGTTTGGCCTTTATCGGCGGCAGCGGTCTGGACGAGGATGGCGACCCAAAAAATATTATCTCCATCATGCTCCGGGCCGCCGAGGTGTTCAAGGGTTACGACCAGTCCACTGCGGCCAGCGGATCAGGCGGTACCTGGGGTACGGCTGGCGACTACGAGGACGCCAAGCGTCTGGTTGATAAGTTCACCACTGCTCAAGAGAATTTGAGCAACCAGCATGTCCAGCTGGAAACGGACGCCAAGTACCTGCAGACCAATCAGACCCAGTTGGAGAGCACCTTCTACTCTCTGAACACTGAGCTGGACAGCATTGAGAAGATTGATGACGTGGAGGCAATTCTTGCTCTGGTCTCTGCCCAGACCAGCTACAACGCCGCCATCCAGGTAGGTGCCAACATCGTGCCCCAGTCTCTGATGGACTATCTGAACTAAGCGGTTCGTAAATCCGCGTTCCACGCGAGGAAGGAGTATTCAGCGTCATGTATCCCCTGATTGAGATCAAAACCGTTCCTATTGAGATCCAGATGAAGGTGACCCGGGCCCATCTGGAGTATGCAAGAGGCACCGCCCAGGTGGAAATCTCCCGGGACAAGGGCGGGCTGAATATCCGCAGCCAGCCCATCAAGGTCAACCTGGACACCTTTGAGGCCCGCAACTCAGTCACTCCCACCACCGCCACAGCAATCCGTCAGCAGGCTCAGGCGGGGGTACAAGGGGCCTACCAGGCCACCGGTGTGCTGGCCAAAGAGGGCCGGATGATGATGGAGGCCAAGATTGGCCAGGACGTGATCCCCCAACTGGCCAAGCAGCAGACCTTAGGCTCTCCCACCAATCTGAACATCGACTTTCTTCCCTCCACCGGTCCTGACATCAGCTGGGACGGAGGCGAAATGAGCATTCAGTATCAGATGGATAAGCTTAACTTTGACTGGCGCATGGAGCAGATGAACTTCACCTTTGTCCCCGGCGACATTGAGTTTACCATGACCCAGCGCCCCGACGTCATCATTAAATATGTAGGCGGGCCCCTGTACGTGCCCCCCTCTTCCGATCCCGACTACGAGCCGGTGGATGTCAACGTCTAACCAGAGGAGGAACCACTTTGCAGCTGGATACCAAATACTTTGGTCGTATCACCTACGACCCCCAGGACGTGTTGGAATTCCCTAATGGTCTGTTTGGCTTTGAGGGGGAGAAACGCTTCCTGCTGCTCCCCTTCTCCGGCAGCCAGGGGAACATGCTTTGTTTGCAGAGCGTGGCGGCCCCCTCTCCCGCGTTTATTTTGATGAACCCCTTCTCTCTAAAGCCGGACTATGCCCCGGAACTCTCCCAAGAGGAACTTAAACTCATGGGGGTGTCTCGCAGCTGTGAGCTGTGCTACTACGTGATGTGCGTGGCCCGGGAGCCAGTGGGAGAGAGCACGGTCAACCTGCGCTGTCCGGTGGTGGTCAACCCCGACCTGCACCGGGCCTGTCAGGTGATTCTGGATACTGAGGATTACCACATGCGCCACCGCCTGGACGAGTTTTCCAGCAAGGGGGTGGGCTAAGTGCTGGTTCTCAGCCGGAAAGAGGGAGAGTCCCTGATGATCGGGGACCACATCAGCATCACCATCCTCTCCATCGAAGCGGGCGGGCAGGTGAACATCGGCATCTCCGCTCCAAAAGAGGTGCTGGTGCTGCGCAGCGAACTGCAGAAGGCCGTTACAGCCAACCAGGACGCCGCCGACACCGCCCCCGCCCTTCTGGTCGCTGAGCTGGAATCCGCGCTTTCTGAGTGCAAGCCGGTCCAGCCAACACCTCCCCCCAAGTCTCAAACGCCGGAGCCCTAACCAGGCTGCGGCGCTCTCTTTTATTTTTGCTGACCTTCCGTCAGCCAAAGGAGGACGCCCATGATCCGCGATACTTTACTGGTAATCGACGACTCCCCCCTGGACCTGGCCATTTTGCGTGAAATTTTCCGCTCCCTGTTTCAGGTGGAGTGCTTTGAGGAATCCCGCCCCGCCCTGGCCTATATCCACCGCAATCCGGAGCGCATCTGTGCCGTGCTGTTAGACCTGTGTCTGGGCAAGCGGGGCGCCGGCTTTTCCGTGCTCCAGCAGCTTCAGACTGCGGAGAATACCTGGGATGTTCCTGTCATTCTCATTACCTCTGATGCCCAGGAAGAGCAGGTTTTGAAGGCAGCGCGCACCGGGGCGGCCGATTTTCTGGTCAAACCGGTAGACCCCGTCACCGTTCAGGAGCGGGTATGCGGCGCGGTACGCGCCGCCTGGCCCGCTGGCTCCACCATTCTGGACTCCCCCCTTAACCAGCCGGACAATCCTCCCCAGGCCTCCCAGGATGACAACACCCTCCTGCTGGCCGACCACTGGGACCGCTTGCTGGAGCTCTTCATCCAGGCCCGTCCCCACTTCTCCCTGGCCAAGTACCACGCGCTGGGGCAAATCACCGCCGCTTTGGCCAACGGCTACCGCAAGAATAATCCCAACTGTTCTCTGACCCAGGAGGATGTACAGCTGATCGGCCGGGCTGCCGTCTACTGCGACGTGGGCCTGCTGGGCGTACCGGATACCGTTCTGGAGCAGGGGCCAGACCAGGGAGGAACGGGGCAGCAGCTCTATCTGCGCCACACCGAACTGGGCCACGCCTTGTTTACCACCGGCCCCTCCAGCAGCCACCCCCTGTGCCGCTATGCCGCAGAGATTGCCTACTGGCACCACAAAAACTTTGACGGCACCGGCTACCCCACCGAGCAGGCCCCCAACCCACTCCCGCTCAGTGCTCAGCTGGCCCGCACCGCCATCCGCTGTATGGGCTATATGAACTACTTCTTGGGTTATCCCGACCGGATGGACCGGCTGCTGCGGTCTTTGGCCTCCGATGTGGGCCGATTTATCTCTTCGGACATGTACCAGGCCGCTCAGGCCGCCCGGGAGGAGCTGTCCGACTGTCTCTCCTCTTCCTGGCTGGCGTGACACGCCTCCCCTCAGACCATAGAAAACGCACCTCACTGGTTTCGGCAGATGTGCCGCCAGTGAGGTGCGTTTTTATTTTTTTATACAGCGCTCCCGCTAAACCCGGTTATTTCTCCCTGGCCGAACGGAGATGGGCGGCCTGGAGAGCAAAAATATCACAGCACAGCTTGTCTTGAGCCTCTGTGGACAGATGTTCATATTTACAGCCGTAGAAGTGGCGGTAGGGGCCGGTTTCCAAATCCTGCTTCCGCACCACCACAAACTCCAGATCGTGGGCAGGGCCCCCCGCCCGCAGCTTTTGTCCGCTCAGCCGCAGACAGTCGCCGATCTCATAGACTTCATTGCTCTGCAGCCCCATGCCCGTAGCGCTGACGTCCACAAGCACGCACGGCTTGCCAGATGCCTCGCCGTTGACTGCGGCGACCTCTGCCTTTCTCATCACTGGCTGCCGGAAATACTCCCGCTCCTCGCTCTTTTCAATCACGAGCTTGGGCTTGAGAACAAAGTACTGGTTGATAACCTGATCGACTTCCCCCTCCACCAGAATGAAGTGAGGATCCTGGCTGCCTTGCCGGATGTTCAGCTTCACCCAATCCAGCGGCTTGACAAACTGCCTGGCAGCTTGGCTGTCTCCATTGACTCGGATGGTCTCGTTTACCAGATCACAGTAGGCGACCTCCCCGAAAAACAAAAGCCGATTATCCTTGGACAGAATCATACAGCGGCTGCCTACACTATTTTTGACCAGACTGAGTTGCATGAATGTGTTGACCTCCCAATACACTGGCGGCCCCTGCCCCAGCTTTCCATGTCGGAGGCGATCCGGGACTGTCAGCAACATACATCTTTTATATCATAGCATTTTCAGGCCCTGAAAGGCAAGAGGCCTGAAAACATTCCCGCCGTCTTTCTTTTTTGTCCGGCATCCCGGACACTCAGTTATCAGGACCACCAACAGCCCCCATTGCATTTTGCACCCATAAAAGGGCGTTCACGTCAGAATCGTTGAAAGAGAAAAATCCCTCTCATAAAATGAAATTGCAATGTGAAGAGAGTCGGAGGTGGAGTGTGAACATCGCCGTTTGTGAAAACAGCGCCGCCGCGGCAGAGCAGATGCGGATCTGGATCGAACAGTACTGCAGGCTCTACCACGTTCCGGCGGTTTTGGAGTGCTTTTTCCCCCCCGCCGAATTCTCCACCCACAAGCAGCCGTTCGACATCGTCTATCTGTGTTTGGGGGGAAGCGCGGGATTCTATCAGGCCCGGCAGCTGCGGGAGCGGGACTCCAACTGCAAAATCATTCTGGTAGACGACACCCAGGAGTTTGCCATTCCCGGGATGCGCCTGCATTGCACCGACTTCATCCTCCGCCCCGTCCAGTTCCGGCACATCGTCCGAAGTATGAACCTGGCGCTGAGGGGGTGGCTTTGATGGATCGCATGCAGCTCAAGCGGCGCCAAACCGCTGCCTCTCAGTCCCAGCACGGACTGGAGCAGGGCCTGCGCCGCCAGATGGCCTGGGCCGCGGGAACGGAGTACTTCCAAAACCGCGACCCGCTCTACCATGTCACAGAATCCTTCCAGCAGACCTTTGACGCCATGGGCCGCCGCCACGCGGCCCAGCTTGGCCCGGAGGAGACATCCCAGGAGCCATCTCCCCCAGAGGAGGCAGCCCGGGGACAGGAAGAGATGCCGGACCCCACCTCGGCCCGCTCCTTCTATGAGCGGGACCGGCCCGAAAACCAGGACCTGCTCCGCCGATTCTCCGAGACCGCCTTTCAGCGCGGTACCCTCTCCGGCGCGGTACTCCAGGGTACGGGGCAGATGATGCTCTTCTCTTGCCTGAAAAAAACGGTGGGCCAGTCCCAGCCAGACAAATGGCAGCAACAAAAACTCTTTGAAAAGGCCTCCCCCATGCGCAATGTGCCCGGCCACAATCCCGACAAGGTGGTCTTCAACCGGGGCTTTACCGACAGTGCGGTGGGCCTGGTGGTGGACACCCTCCGGGATGCCAGGCGCACCGTGGAGGACATGCGGGACCTGGCTCTGGGCAAAAGCGAGATGGGCCAGGCCGGGGCGGACACCCTGCGCACCATGTACCCCTTCCTGGACGACAGCCGGGAGCGGGAGCTGTTGGGGCAATACCGGCAGCAGCTGCGGGAGACTGGAACGCCCCAGGAAAAGGCCGCCCTGCAAAGCGCCATTGCCCGTATGGAGGCGCTGGTAGGGAAAAAAGCCCAGATGAAGCAGGAGTTTATCAACAAGCTCCGTTTTGTCTCTGACCGGGCTACCGAGGCCCTGGAGGCCTTTGAAGCTCCCGGGTTCTCCGCCTCCCTGGACCAGGCGCTGCGGGAGGCGACCGGGGCGGAGGAGCCGCCCCCGAATGAAGGAGGTGGCCACGGCGATGGAGCAGCAGACCCAGGGCAGGGAGCGCCAGAAGGCGGAACAACCGGCCCATCGGGAGACGGAACACCGAACCCCTGAACGGGAGCGGCTGAACGGCCCGGGTCTGACCGCCCAGGCCATTCTGGAGGGTGCCTCTCTTTGGGAGATGCCGCCCCAGCGTCTGGAGGAGCTGGCGGCCCTGGTAGGCAACCAAGGTATGGCCTCCCTGCTGGAACAGCAGGCTCTCCCCCTGACGCAGGTCTCCTTCTCTCTCCCTCAACAGGCAGAAACCAACCCCTACCCCGTGCCGGAGACCGGCCCAGTGCCCACGGTCCAGCCCCCCGCTCTGACCGGGGACGAGGGAGCAGGCAGTGCCTTCGACCCGGCGGGACTTGTGTATTGAGGAGGCGCAGCCTATGGAGCAGTCCTTCGACCGTCCGCCGGACAGCGGAGAGGAACTGGCGGCCCTGCTGGAGCGCAGCGGTGTGGACTTTGTCCGCCAGGACAACCAGTTCCGGTTTCGCTTTTCCAGCGGCGGCTGTACCTGGCAGACGGTCTGTCTTTGTCAAGACGACCGGGTGCTGGTATACGGCATCCATCCCACCCCGGTGGAGGACTCCGGCCGGGCTTTGGCTCTGTGCGGCCAGCTCAACCGCCAGCTGGCAGAGGGGAGTCTCTTTCTCCAGGAGGAGCGCTTTGTCTTTCGCACCAGCGCCCGGCTCACGGAATACTTTGAGGCGCAATCCCGCATTGCCGGTGCGCTGGAATATAACGCCGCCTTTCTCTCCCACTGGTGGGAGAAGCTGACGGCCGAGGCCCAGGGCCTCACATTTCACCCCTGAATCCGAATCCCGGCTGGCTGGGGTTTTGGATCATATTTATCAGCAGGCCATATCTCATCATAGAAAGGAGGGGCGCTTCACGTCCGGCCCCCAGCCATGATACGCGACGTGAAGCAACAGCATGGCAGAGTATTTATCCCCGGGTGTTTACGTGGAGGAGTACGATTCCGGCGCAACACCCATGCAGGGCGTCAGCACCAGTACCGCAGGCTTTGTTGGCCTTGCAGAGCGGGGCCCGGTCATCGGGCAGCCCCAGCTGGTCACCAGCTTTTCCGATTATAAGCGGATGTACGGCGGCTACCTGAGCGATGCGGCCTATGGAAACAACCGCTTCCTGCCCTATGCGGTGGAGCAGTTCTTCGCCAACGGCGGCGCCCGGGCCTACATCATGCGCGCGGTTCCCGCCGACGCCAAGGCGGCCAGCTTTACCACCGGTGTTCTGAAGATCACCGCCGCCAACCCCGGCGCCTGGGCCGAGGACATGCGGGTGGTGGTCTCCCCCGCCTCCAAGGCCAAGACCCAGGTCCTGGCAGCCAGCGGGGCCGATCTGACCTTGAAGAACGCCGACGGCTTCAATCCCGGCGATGTGGTGGAGCTCTTTGACGGCAAATCCACCGCCTATGCCACCATCAAGAATGTTTTGGATAAGGTCATCACCCTGGACGCTCCCTGCGCTCTGGACGTGGCCGACGCCAAGGTGGGCACCGCCAAGTACATTAAGACCTGTGAGATCTCCCTCTCTGTGCTTCTGGGTGAGGAGGCGGAGATCTATGAGAACCTCTCTCTGAAGGCCGACGCTCTCAACTATGTATGTGCCAAGACCGCCAAGTCCGACCTCATCTCTGTGGAGGTGCTGCCTGTCAAGGCCGCTCCCGCTCCCGCCAAGGAGAAGGACAAGGACGGCAAGGAGATCCCCGCTCCCGCCCCTAAGGCCGCTCCCATTGTGCCCTTCGCTCTGTGCGGCGGCGGCAAGGATGAGCTGGTACTCACCCTCCAGGGCGGCAGCAACGGCTCTGTTCTGACTGTCACCCCCGACACCTTCCTGGGCAAGGACGACGGCCCCGGGAGACGCACCGGCCTGCAGGCCTTCCAGGAGAACAGCAATGTCTCCATCATGGCCATCCCCGGCGTCACCGCCCCCGAGGTTCAGGCGGCTCTCATCGCCTTCTGTGAGAACAAAAAGAGCTGCTTTGCCATTCTGGATGTGCCCATGGAGCTGAAGAAGACCAACGACGTGGCCGCCTTCCGGGACATGTACGACTCCACCTATGCCGCCATGTACCACCCCTGGCTGGAGATGTACGACGCTGGCGCCAAGCGCTCGGCCTACTTCCCGCCCTCCGGCGCTATGGCCGGCATCTATGCCCGCACCGATGTGGAGCGGGGCGTACACAAGGCCCCCGCCAACGAGGTGGTCCGGGGCTGCACCGGCCTGTCCTGCTCCTATAACGAGGGCGAGCAGGACATCCTCAACCCCATGGGCGTGAACCTGATCCGCGCCTTCACCGGCCGGGGCATCCGCGTGTGGGGCGCCCGCACCATCAGCTCCAACGGCCTGTGGAAGTACCTCAATGTCCGCCGCCTGTTTATCTACGTGGAGGAGTCCATCAAGGCCAACACCAACTGGGTGGTCTTTGAGCCCAACTCCTCCGTGCTGTGGAGCCGGGTCACCCGCACCATCGAGACCTTCCTGGCTACCTGCTGGCGGGACGGCGCTCTGGCGGGCTCTACCCCCTCCGAGGCCTTCTTTGTGGAGTGCGGCCCCACCACCATGACCCAGGACGACATTGACAACGGCCGCCTGATCTGCAAGATCGGCATCGCCCCCGTCAAGCCCGCCGAGTTTGTCATCTTCCGCATCACCCAGAAGACCGCTTCCGAATAATCCCAGCACTCCAACACTGATACAGAAAGGACGAAATAAACCATGGCCATTAACTATCCATACAGAGTATTTCGGTACCAGGTGGAGATCGACGGGATCAGCCGGGCTGGCTTCTCGGAAGTGTCCGGCATGAGCTCCTCCACCGACGCCGTGGAGTACCGCGAGGGCGACGACCTGCGCAACACCCCCCGGAAGCTGGCGGGCCTGACCAAGTTCGGCAACGTCACCCTGCGCTGGGGCGTGTCGGACGACAGCGACTTCCTGGACTGGCTCTATTCCGTGGCTCCCACCAACAACGCGCCTCCCACCGGCATGGTGCGTCACAACGTGACCATCACCCTCATCGACGATGCGGGCAACCCCGGTCCCTCCTGGAACCTCATCAACGCCTGGCCTGTGGGCTATACCGTACCTGACCTGAACGGTCTGGGCGGCGAGGTGGCCATCCAGTCTCTGGAGCTGTGCCACGAGGGCCTGGAGCACACCCCCGGTTCCGTTGCCGGCGCGCCTTCCACCATCTGATTTTATACATACGTCCTCTGACGGCTCACAGGCGCACCGCCTGTGGGCCGTCGGAGGAATCCCGGCCTAGGAGGACTTACTTATGCAGACGGAGTTTGAATTTGAACTGCCCAAGGGCTATGTGGACGCCAACGGTGAAATTCATAAGCGGGGCATCATGCGCCTGGCCACGGCAGCGGATGAGATCCTGCCCCTTCGTGATCCCCGGGTTCAGCAGAACGCGGGGTATTTGACCATTATCCTGCTCTCCCGGGTCATTACCAAGCTGGGTACCCTCAGCGCCATCAACACCCGGGTCATCGAGAGCCTGTTTACCATGGATCTGGCCTATCTCCAGGACATGTACCAGCGTATCAACATGTCGGAGATGCCCCACTACCAGCTCACCTGTCCCCACTGCAATCAGCAGTTTGAGGTGCCGCTGGATTTTTTGCTGGGCTAGAGTGGGCCTCCCAGGAGGATGAGGGGCTCCCCATCCGGCGTGTGCCCCCTTCCAGCGGGCCCATAGAGAACGGCCCCGCCGCCTGGCGGGACCTGCCCCGCCGCTTGGACAGCCCCCTGTCCCGGAAGTCCGCCCAGGGGATGTCGCTCTATCCCCAGGAGCGCCTGTATCAGGAGATGGCGTTTCTGGCCTACTATCTGCACTGGTCCAACGAGGCTCTGATGGACTTGGACCACTGGGAGCGGCGGCGCTGGTGCCGCGAGGTGTCCGCGATCAACCAAAAGCTCAGCGGCAATGAGAAGAAATCCTTTGAACTGAAGTGAAGGGCAGGTGAGAACATCCATGGCCAACCCCAACTATCAGGCCCCCCGCACAGACCCCCTCCAGTCTTTTCGCTTTGTCGTGAAAATGGGGGCGGACGGAAAAGTGACCGCCGCCTTCACCCGGTTTTCTGGCATCCAGATGGAGGTGGAGACCCTCCAGACCCGCAGCGGCAGCGACAGCCGGGGGGTGAAGGAGTACATCCCCGTGTTTACCAGCTACGCTCCGGTCAGCCTGAGTCGGGGAGTGGTGGGGGACAACGAGTTTTTGCAGTGGGTCTTCTCCGCCAGTGCCGGGGAGTTCACCGGGCCCAGCTACAGCAACCTGCGGCGCACCATTGACGTGGTGGCTCTGGACGAGAAGGGGAACGAGCGGGCCACCTGGACCCTGCTGGGAGCCTTGCCCGTCGGCTATCAGCTCTCCCCCATGGACGGCAGCCGCAGCGAGGTACTCACCGAGAACATCACTTTTGCCATCACCGGAGTCAAGCGCAACTTTGAGTCCCCGCCCGCGACCTCGGAAACTTAAAGCTACACCGACCCGGAGACTGGGGAAACCACTTCGATTCAGCTTATGGGATCAGGCCGGGTCACCGGTGGAAAGGAGGAAGGCAGCATGGCTATTTCCGGCGCTTATTTTGATGTGGTTCTGGTCGGCGTGGGAGTCGTGCTGGCTGGCGGCTTCCTGTCTGTGTCCGGACTGGACATGGAGGCAGACTATGAGGTCTACACCGAGGGGGGCAGCAACTATCCCCGCTTCTTCTTCAAAAACGTGGTGCCCCAGCACCTGGTGCTGGAAAAGGGGGTCATCACCACCGTGGACAGCATGTCCATGCTCATGGGCATGGTGAACCAGGGCATGTCCATCCCCCTGGCCGGCACCATCATCCTGCGGGACAGCTTCGGCTCCCCTCAGCGGGAGTGGAGCATTGTAGGGGCTCATCTTCAAAAGTATGTAGGGCCCCAGCTCAACAGCAACCAGGCCAGCCAGGCTGTCAGCCGGGTTGAGCTCATCTATGACGGGTGCTACTGATGAAATCCATTGCGGTGACAAAACCGGATATGGGGGTCCTCTCCCGGGACCGTCTGATCCTCTCCCCCTTCGGGACTCTGTCCCAGGCGTTTGGGGAGGAGCTGCTGGCCCGGGCACAGCAGCAGGAGGGCGTGTGGCCCTATGTTCCCCTGGAGCTGCTGGAGGAGGGGGAGGAACCCCAGCCCCCCGCCGCCCCGGTCAAACCGGTGCTGCAGGTTAACCTCCAGCTGGTACTGGAGGCTCTTCGCCGGGAGGGGCAGCGCACAGAGCAGCAACGGGCCACGCAGCGCATTGTGGAGCGCATCCTCCAGCTGCAAGCCAGCCCTGCCGCCCAGAAAAAAGAGACGCCCCCAGCCCCCACCCCGGCACAGCCTTTGCAGGTGTTCGGCACGGTGCGCCAGGAATTTCACCAGAATCTGAATCAAACCATCCGTATCTCCGCCCCCTCCCCCACACTCCAGCCGACTCTGGGGGATCTGGCCAGGAGCGCGGAGCGCTTTTCTCAGCATCTCCAGGTTTTGCGGGAGGAGGGCGCCGTTCCGGCTTCCAAGGGCAGCCTGCCCCAGGGCCGGATGGTTCCCCTCCGCTCCCCGGATAAGCCTCCCCGTCCGGCAGTACCGGGTGATCTCTCCCGTTCTCTGCCCCAGGAGGCCCTGACCCTGTTGGAGCAGCAGGGAGATGAGACGACCCACACTGCGGCCAGCGCCCAGCTTCTGCGCCGGGCCGATGCGCTTGCAGCTCAGCTGGCGGAGGCCCTGGAGGCGGGCGCCAAAGGCGCCTTCGCCCCGCCCTCCTCTGCCGGAAAGCATAAGACCCCCGATGTTCCGGCGCCACCCCGCCCCACCACACAGCGGGGAGAGGCTGCAGCTCCCTCCCAGGCCTCCATGGCCCAAGGCGGACAGACGCCGTCCCCGGTCCATGAGGTACTCCCCACCGCCCCCGGTGAGACGCTTTCCCCGCCATCGGCTCCGGGAGGCCTCTTCCCCATAAAGTCCGAACCTCCGGCCACCGCCCGGGACATCCGGGTCAGCCCGGACACTCCCCTGGGCCGTGCAGCTGCCCAGGAGCGCGGGGAACAGACTGCGGAACACGGCCGTACCGTCCCCATGATACCGGGCATGGCCACCGGGGCCGCATCTCAGATCGCTTTCGAGCAGGCGGTGCTCCCGCCTCCTCCCCTGGACCTCACCCTGCGCACGGAGGAAGAAAAATCATCAGCCGGGGAACAAGTTGTCCCCAAACCTTCCCCGGCGGTGGAAACATGGAAGCAAAAAGCCGGGGAAACACAGCCTGTCGCTTCCGCTCCACCCCAGGATCCGGCAAGTTCTTTCCACACACAGTCCCAGATACCCCAAGCGGCCCCCTCTTATACAAGCGCCCGGGACATCCGGGTCAGCCTGGACACTCCTCTGGGGTCCACAGCCGCTCAGGAGATACCGGAGCAGACTATGGGACACAGCTCCGCCTCCCCCATGGCACCAGGGCAGGTTTCCGGTACCGCTCCTCAAACCGCTTCCGGGCAGACAGCTCCTGGACTATTTCCGCCCACACCCCTGGATCTCACCCTGCGCACGGAGGAAGAGAACGCAGCGGCTGCGGAGCAAGTTTTCCCCAAACCTTCCGCCCCGGTGGAAAAGTTGGAGCGAAAAACTAGGAAAACACAACAGGGCGCCGTCCTTCCAGTCCAGGATAAAGCAAGTTCCTCTTACATCCAACCCTGGGCATCCCAGGCGGCCCCTCACACGGCAGCCCGGGATATCCGTTTCACCTCTAACACGCCTCTGGGCGACATAGCTGCCCAGGAGGCTTCCTCTCAAGCCACAGGACACCGCATTGCTGTTCCCATGGCAGCGGTGCCGGAGCAGGACAAGGGGACTGTTTTTCAGTCCGTACCCATTCAAGGGGAACTTTCCACCCCCCTGGATCTCGCCCTTCCTACAGAGGGGGCACAGGCGCAGGCGGGAGAAACCATCCCCAATCTATCCCACCCGGTGGAAACATCCGGTGGAGAGGCCGCCGGACAACCGGGTGTCATCCATACCGCGCATGGTTTCAAACCACGTACCCCAGGCAGTCCCAGTCCATGGCTCCCCCACACGGCGGCCCGGGACATCCGCGCCCGTTCCTTGCCGGACCACTCCGCTGCGTCCCTTGGAAATCAGGCCGCTGGTACCGTGCTTCCTGCGGAGCTGACACTCAACCAGCCCGCTCCGACTGGCACTTCTCCCACCGTTTTTCCCGCTGCACAGGCGGAAACAGGAGCCCCCATTGCCGAGGCCGCCGCTGGAAGAAGTACCTCCCTGGCCGAGCCCCTCTCTCTGACCTACGGTCCCGCCCAGGGAAACCTATCGCCCCCGCCCCCGGAGCCTCAGCCCGGCGGGGAGCCCTTCCAAGAGGAGGAGTCGGAATTTGTCCGCAGCCTGCCTGACTGGGCCCGGCGCTTTTTGAAGCAGAGCCGCTCCCCTTCCGCCCCCCACACCATGGGGGTGGCACGGGACATCGCTACCGTCCCGCCGCCCCAGCAGGCGGAGAATGTGCAGTGGACCTCCCCCAACTACCACCCTCCCCAGGCCACCATCACCCACCGGGAGAAAAAGCAGGAGGAGGGGCCCAAGGCGGCCCAGGAGGTGCACATCAGCGAGGCGGAGATCCAGCGCACCGCCGACCGGGTCTACCGTATCATTGAAGACCGCATCCGGCGGGAGCGCCGCCGCCTGGGTCTGTAAGAAACAACGAGAGGAGGCGCAGGGATGTACATTGGAATCCCCAACCCAAATATTTTGATTCCTCTGGAGAAGATGACCATTGAACCTAAGGGAAAATCCTCCTTTAAGGTCCTCTACAACCCGGAGAGCTACGTGCAGAGCCGGGAGGTCCACTACGCCCAGTCCCGGGGCATTTCCACCAACACCCCGGTGTCCCAGTTCTCCGGCGGCAGCCTGGAGACCCTGCAGTTCCGTCTCTTTTTCGACAGCATGTCCGCGGGCAGCGAGGTGGGCGGTTCTCTGGTCGACAAGGCCTTATTCACCGGCAACAGCATTCTGCCCTCCATCGCCAAGGTGGTGGACGTGCGTAAATACACCAAAAAGGTATACAGTCTCATGGAGATTGACCCGGACAAACATGTGCCGCCCCTGCTGAAACTGAAGTGGGCCTCCCTGCAGTTTACCGGCCATCTCATCAGCTGCAAGCAGACCTTTGTGCGCTTTAGTGAAAACGGCATTCCTCTGCGGGCCTGGCTGGACTGTGTCTTTCAGGAGTTTATTGCTCCCCAGAAGGCCACCCTGCCCCGCCCCCTGGAGTCCCCCGACACCACCAAGTACCGCACCGTCCACCAGGGAGACGCCCTGTGGTCCCTCTCCGCCAAGGAGTACGGACAGCCGGAGCAGTGGCGGGCCATTGCTGACGCCAACGGTTTGGCCAATCCCCGGACCCTGCGCTCTGGGGAAAGGTTGGTTCTCCCGGCCATCAAGCGGGGCTAAATCGGCCGCACAGAAAGGAGGTGGGGACGCGTGGACAAGGGTTCCTATACATTCCAAGCACTCAGCAGCAAATACGAGGACTTCCGCGGCCCCGCCTTTACCATCAAAGTGGACGGCACCCAGCTCAACAGTGCGGAGCTCCCCATCGCCACCCTGGAGGTGGAGCAGTGCTCCGACGGCTCGGCCAGCGGCTGCCACTTCTCCGTGGAGAGCTTATATGACTTTGCCCAGTCCAAGTGGATCAACAACCTGGCCAAGACCGTCCAGGTGGGGGCCAAGCTGGAGATTCTGGCGGGTTATGTAAAACAGGAGCTCATTTTTTACGGCTATGTGGATGAGGTCTCCATGGAGTACCAGCGGGGCGCGCCCCCCCGGCTGACGGTGACCGGCATCGACGGCTTCGGCTATCTGATGAGCTGTCAGGAGCCCATCTACGGGGGCAAGAAAAAGCCCCAGCAGGTGGTGGAGGATATCCTCACCAAGGCGGTATCCGCCGGATACGCCAAGAAAAAGACAGTGGGCAGTCTCACCGGCTTTGAGGTGCCGGTGGTCAAAGAGAAGCTGGACGACTTCAAATATCTGCGTCTGCTGTCCCAGCGCTACTGCATGAGCCTGTTTTCCGTGGCGGGGGAGCTGATTTTCGACAACGTGATCGCCAACACCAGCCCCCTCATTACCCTGACCGTGGGCATGGGCCTGCTGGGCTTTGAAAAGCGCCTGTCTCTCCGGGGTCAGGTGGGCGAGGTGGAGATCTGGGGCCGGGATGTAAACCAGAAATTCATCAAAGGGGTGGCCAAGAGCGTAAGCCTGGGCGGCTCCGGCAAGACCGCCGTGGAGATCGCCTCCAAGTTCAAGCAGACCGCCCTGCGGGAGTATAACGAGTACGTGCGCACCGAGAAAGAGTGCGTGGAGCTGGCCCAGGCCCGCCTGGACAGCCTGGCCCTGAACTTTGTCTCCGGGCGGGGCACCTGCGTAGGTATTCCAGAGCTGATTCCCGGCCGGTACATCTCGATCAAGGGGCTGGATGACGACACCGTGGGCACCTATTTTGTCAGCAAAGTCCACCACCGCTTTACCAAGTCGGGATACTACTGCGGATTTGAAGTGAAGGGGGCAAAGGCCTGATGAGCATCGCGGAAGAACTGCAAGGCGTTTTAGGCGCGGCCGGCAGCAGTCTGGACCGGCAGATGGAGCGGGTGGGACTGTCTCTGGCGGTGGTGACCAACGTCAACGACGAGCAGAAGCTCAACCGGGTCAAGTGCCTCCCCATTGAAAACGAAAATGCGGAGGAGACAGACTGGTGCTACGTCATGGCCCCTCTTGGGGGCAAGCAGTGCGGCCAGTTCTTCTTCCCCAACGTCAACGACCTGGTGGTGCTGGCCTACCTGGGGGGCGACCCCCACCGGCCCATGGTGCTGGGGGCCTTCTGGAACACGGAGACCAAGCCCCCCTACACCATCCAGGAGGGCAAGGTCTACAACTACTCCATCAAGACCCCCACTGGCACGGAGCTGCTGCTCTATGACGAGCCCAACAAACAGAAGGTCACCCTCACCCTTCCTTCGGGGACAGTGCTGTCCATTGACGACGAGGCCCAGGCGGTGGCCCTGAAGGACAAAAACGGGGACAACGCCCTGGAGATGGACCTGAAGGGGGGCAACGTCACCCTGAAGGCCAAGACCAAGCTGGTGCTGTCAGCGGGGCAGACCACGGTGACCCTGGAGTCGTCGGGCAGTATCACCCAAAAGGCCTCCAGCAAGATTGCCATGGAGGCAGCCAACATTGAAGAAAAAGGAAACGCCAAGGTGGCTGTCCAGGGAACCACGGTGGAGGTGAAGGCCAACGCCACCCTGGATCTCCAGGCCACCGGCCCCACTAACGTGAAGGGGGCCATCGTCAGCATCAACTGACTGGAGTGTCGATAGAAAGGAGCGGGAGCGGATGAACGGAAAAGAATTTCTGGGCCGGGGGCTGAAGTTCCCCCTCCAGGTGGATCCCCGAACGGGTAAGATCGCCATGTCCGACCAGGAGGAGGACATCCGGGAGGCCATCGGCATCATCCTGCGCACCGGACGGGGGGAGCGGGTCATGCGCCCGGAGTTCGGCGCAGACACCCTGGACTACGCCTTTGCCCCCGCCTCCAGCTCTCTGTCCAGCTCCATCTCCCACGACCTTCGCCTCATCCTGCTGGAGCAGGAGCCCCGTATCCGGGACGTGGAGGTCCAGTGCACCCCGCCCGACCAGCTCACCGGCTCCCTGATCATTGAGGTCAGCTACACGGTGCGCAGCACCAACAACCGCTATAACCACGTCTATCCCTTCTACGCCACAGAAGGGTCGGAAGGAGGGGGCGCCGTATGAGACAGCCCGTGTTAGACCCCAGAGACCGGGCCGCCATTCTGGCGCAGCTGGCCGCCCGAGCCCGCTCCTACACCCCCGAGTGGCGGTATGAGGGGGCGGCGGACGACCCCGGCTCCGCCCTGGCGGAGCTGTTTGGGGAGATGTTTAACCAGACGGTGGACCGCTTTAACTCCGTGCCTGGCAAGCTGCACACCGAATTTCTTAACCTCACCGGCTTTCGGATGCCCGACCCGGTGCCCGCCTCCGGCCTGCTGCAATTTACCGCCCACGACACCGTGGAGGAGCCGGTTCCGGTGCCCCAAGGCACCCAGGTGTTTACCCAGGATGAGGAGGGGGAGCACATCGTCTACGAGACCCAGCGGCGCATTGAGTCCACCCCCGCCCAGCTTCAGGAGCTCTTCTATGTGGACGCTCGCTCGGAGGTCATTGAGCATCTAGATTTGAACAACACCCAACCTCTCTTCTGCCCCACAGGGGGAAAAAACCTCCAGCGACACCGCTTCACCCTGGGTCAGGACGACGCATTGTCTCTCACCGGTCCCTGCGAGGTGGAGGTGGAGCTACGGCAGGAGGGCGGTATGCCCCTGTCGGAGAACGCCGCCCACCTGGCCGACCCCAACACCGCTCAGTGGAGCTTTCCCACCCGGGATGGGGAGGAGCCCTTTACTCAGGTTCGGGCAGAGAGCGGCGCACTGCACCTCACCTATGAGGGCAAGGCAGCCTTTGCCCCCGACGAGAATGGTCACTACCAGATTTCCTGCACCGGCACCCCGGGCAGCGGAACGCTGCTGCTGGACGGGGCGCGGCTTCGCAGCCGCCCCCTGGACTGGCTCATCCTGGACGGGGTGGCCAACGGGGACATTCCCCTGGATCTGGGCGAGGGGGGCTACTGCTTCGGCCGCCGCCCCGCTGCCTACGCCCTGTGTTACTTCCGGTGCGACCAGGCCTTCCGCAAGCGGGGGGCTCGGGTCCATCTCCGGCTGGAGGTGGCCCCGGTAATCACCGACCTCAACGGGGAGGAGCCCCACTACCAGTTTACCCAGCGCATCATCGACAAGCGGGACGCGGTGGCCATCGTGCCAGACGACGTATATGTGTCTCAGGTGGCCTGGGAGTACTATAACGATCTGGGCTGGCACCCCCTCACGGTGTCCGGCAGCCGCAACCCCTTCTCCTGTAAGCAGGAGGGCCCCCTGGAACTCACTTTTGATGTGCCGGAAGATATTTCTCAGGCTGAGGTGAATGCCCAACCTGGCTGGTACATCCGGGCCAGGGTGGTCCACGTGGAAAATGAGTTTTCCATGACCCCCCGGTGGGTGGTCCCCTTTTTGAAGGGGGCCCAGTGCACCTGGGCCTACGACCGGGGGCTGCCCGCGGAGCGCCTGACGTCGGAAAATAACGGCGACACCGTCTTCCTGGAGGACGCGGAGGGCATCGAGCACCTGGCCTTCCCCGCTCTGGTGGGACTGGAGGAGCATCCCCGGGCCATGTACTTCTGCTTTGACCGCTCCCCCCACGCCATGCCCCTGTCCATCCTCTTTGACATGGCCGGGCGGGTCATCCTGGAGGACAAGGTCCGCTTTGAGGCCTGGAACGGCAGCCGGTTTGAGGCGGTGCGCACGGTGGACCTCACCCGCAACCTGCTCCACCCCGGCGTGATGCTTCTGTACCTCTCCAAGCCCCTGCCCAGCCGCACCCTGTTCGGCACCCAGGGCTATTGGCTGCGGCTGTCCCGCAGCTCCTACTTAGAGAACTCCGGGGGCTGGCCCCGGGTGAACGCCATCCGCCTCAACATCGTCCAGGCCGTCCAGCAGGAGCAGGCCCAGGAGGAGCACTTCTCCGTGAGCGCCTACGAGGCGGGCAAGACGGCCTCCCTCCTCCACCGCCCCGTTCTGGACGCCCAGGTGTGGGTGGACGAGGTAAGCGGACTCACCGTGGCCGACATGGAGGCTCTGGCCCAGGCCATGCCCGACCGGGTAGAGCTGGAGCGGGAGGACCGGGTCATCACCCACTGCTGGGTGCGCTGGCAGCGCCAGGACCAGCTGGCCCTGGCGGATGGGGAGGCGCGGTGTTACAGCCTGGACCCCTATGCTGGCACCCTCACCTTCGGCGACGGCATCCACGGCCGGGTTCCCTCCCAGGGGACGGAGAACCTGCGGGTGCGCTACTGCTACGGCGGCGGCAGCCGGGGCAACCGG